>NC_013203.1:1457500-1543805 GCF_000024225.1 Lancefieldella parvula DSM 20469 | reverse complement strand
AAAAGAGAGAAAAAGTTGAGGTAACTGCGTAGAAAATTTGACACGTACCTATAAACACGAGTACAATCTGTAGGCTTTTTAATCGATACTGTACCCGTTCGGGAGGAAATAGCTATGAAGCGTACCTACCAGCCAAATAAGCGCAAGCGTGCAACTACTCACGGTTTCCGTGCACGTATGGCAACTAAAAATGGCCGTGCCGTTCTCGCTCGCCGCCGCCTTAAGGGCCGTAAGCGCCTCACTGTCTGAGGAATGTTTCTGTGAAGACCATTAAATCTCGCGCAGAGTTTGAAAGGGTCTTCTCTACGGGGAAGAGAGCTCAAAGTTCTGTTCTTCGTATACGAGTAGCACCATCCACTGAGGCACATCCTTCCGAGGTAGCCTTTGTAGCTCCAAAAAGATTAGGTAACGCCGTATTTAGAAACAGGTGTAAACGCGTTTTACGCGAAGCAGCTCGAAAGAGCGGTTTACCTGTTGAGGGATACGGCATTATTCTCTTTGCGACTAAAGATACACACAGCACTAATCCTGCTGATATAAGTATTTCTTTGGATGCTCTATTAAGAAAGACGGGGGTCAAATGAGTGAGAAAAGACAAAAATCTTTTCTTGCAAACTTGTTCTTAAGTGTTATTCGTTTCTATCAAAGAAACATCTCTCCCCTTTTTAAGCCGCACTGTATTTACAGACCTACTTGTTCTGAATATGCAGTTCAGGCCATACAAAAGTATGGTGCTAAAAAGGGAAGCTGGCTTGCTTTTAAGCGTATTGTTCGCTGTCACCCTTTTCATAAGGGAGGATACGATCCCGTTCCGTAAAGGAACGTATCGGAGGAAATATGTGGGATTGGATTGTTAACTTTCTATACACAGTCTTAGCGGGACTTCAATCATTCTCGGGAGACTGGGGTATGGCAGTTATCCTGCTTACCATCATCATCCGTATCATTCTGGTTCCAATGACCAACAAGCAGACAGCCTCTATGGCTCGAATGAGTGTTGTTCAGCCAAAGCTTAAAGAAATCCAGGAGCGTTACGCCGATGATCCTGTAAGGCAGAATGAAGAGATGCGTAAACTTTACGCAGAAATTAATTTCAACCCTCTTGGTGGTTGTCTGCCACTACTTCTGCAGTCTCCTATCTTTATTGCACTCTTTACGGTTGCAAAAATGGTTCCAGTGGATTCTCGTTTCTATGGCATTCTTCCTTCTATTGCACGAACAACATCCGACATTTTTACTGTTGACGGCTTTGTTAGCGCTATTCCTTACATGATTTTTGTTCTTCTGTTTGGTCTTACGACTTTTCTATCCATGGCAGTAAATGCTCGTACAAGCTCTGGTGAGCAGCGTACTCAGCAGTACATGATGGGCGGTATAATGACCCTCATGATGCTTTGGTTTGGTTGGACTGTGCCAGCAGCTGTTCTTCTCTACTACGTAACTTCTGGTGTTTGGCAGCTTGCTCAGCAGCAGCTCATTACCAAGCGTATTATGGAAAGAGAGAAACTCAAAGCTGAAGCTCAGATGGCTAATAAACCAATTGAGGTTGATGTGGTTAGAAAAGAGAAGAAGCCACGTCCTCATAAAAAGGCCTAACAGCTGAGGGTAAAAATAACTTTTGTTTACCGAAATTTTTACGATACATTAATAGTTAAACTTTTATACTGACTGGAGGACGACATGGAGGATGAGACTTTCGTTTCTGAGCCAAACGCTCTTAATGAGTCTCCTGTCGTTGATTCACAAGACGAGTTTGCTTCAATTCGAGAGCATTTTGAAGCCGGAATTCAGCTTACTGATGTTGAGATGAATAAGATTGCTGATACAGCTGTCTTTTATCTGAGAGAGCTTCTCTCATTCTTTGGCGAGAATAGCTGTGCAATTGATGAGTATGACGGTGAAGACGGTGAGCTCATTCTTGACGTAACTGGTGGCGATCTTGCAATTCTTATTGGTCGTCACGGCAACACGCTTGAGGCACTTCAGATGGTTCTTTCTTCTCTGATGAGTGCTAAGCTTCACTTTCACTATCCAGTGTCTGTTGATGTTGAAAGCTATAAGAGCCGTCGTCGCAATAAGCTTCAAGAGATGGCGCTCTCTGCTGCTGCTCGCGCTAAAAAGACCGGTAAGGTTTCTCTTGCTCCAATGAGTGGCTATGAGCGTCGTATTATCCATATTGCACTTAGAGATAACCTTGAGGTTACTACTCACTCTGAGGGTGATGATCCATATCGACGTGTTGTGGTTACAGCTATCAATAGCTAAGAATCTTTAATAAGCTTTACTGATTTGATGAGGAAGGTTTACGCCTTCCTCTTTTTTTGTGACAATTCTTCTTGTTACAAGAAGTTTTGTCACAGGAGAAGCAATGTTTGAATTAGAGAATTCTTTATACAATTCAAAAGAGAATGTACTTAATGAACTTCTCCATAACTATGGAATTGATTCAACTGAGCTTCAAAGAAAACAACTTTTGGGACATATTGAGTTGCTTATTGAAATCAATGAGAGGCTTAATCTTACAAGAATCACTTCAATTGATGACGCACTGATACTTCACATACTTGATTCTTTGTTACCTCTCAAAGTTTGTGATGAATTTATATCTTGTAATCGAAATTATATTGATATTGGTACCGGCGGAGGTTTTCCTGGACTGCCTCTTGCAATTATGAGTAATAACAAAACATTGCTGGTTGATTCTATTGGTAAAAAGGTCAATGCTGTACAGTCAATGATTAATGAGATTGGTCTTGAGGAAAAAGTTAAAGCTGAAAAACTTCGTGCGGAAGAAATTCCAAATACCTATAAGCAGAAGTTTGATTTTGTAACTTTCAGAGCAGTTGCAAAGACAAATATTCTTTTGGAGTACGCAGAGCCTTTCTTAGCCTTTCAAGGTACCCTTATAGTAATGAAGGCCAATGTTGATGAGATAGAGCTTCAGGACGCCTCTCAAGCTGCCAAAATTTTTGGATATGAAAATGTTTCACGTGAAACATTTGAATTACCAAATGATTTTGGCCATAGAGAAATCCTTTTGTATAAAAAAGTAACAAAAAGCAAAATTAAGCTTCCGAGAAAACCCGGAATGGCTAAAACAAATCCGTTTGTTGCAAGAAGAGCGTAATTGTGGAATGTTTCACGTGAAACATTCTGTATTATTAAAATAAACTTGGTCAAACGGAGGATAAATGAACTACAAAGACCTTTCAAGGGGATTTCAAGATAGAGATACCAAAGTTCTAGCTGTAATCAATCAAAAGGGCGGAGTTGGAAAATCAACTACCGTAATTAACCTTGCTGCTGCTCTAGGTGAAACAAAAAAGAAAGTTCTAATTATCGATTTTGATCCGCAGGGTAATGCAACAAGTGGTTTTGGTATTGATAAAGAAGAACTTGAAGCGGATATCTATGACGTAATTCTGAATGAGACATCAATTGAAGAGGTGTTGAAGCAAACAGTTCAGAAGTACGTAACTATTGCACCTGCTACCATTCAACTTGCAGGAGCAGAAATTGAACTAGTCTCCATCGAATCAAGAGAGAATGTTTTAAAACAAGCAATTGACCAGGTTAAAGAGTACTTTGATTACATTTTGATTGACTGTCCACCTTCATTAGGACTTCTTACTATCAATGCTCTTGTAGCAGCTGATAGTATTCTTATTCCAATTCAATGTGAATATTACGCACTTGAAGGTGTAACTAAGATTGTTGAATCAATGAAGATGGTGCAAAAACAACTCAATCCAGATCTTGATATTTTTGGTGTAGTGATGACCATGTTTGATAGCCGGACTTCCCTATCTAAGCAGGTTGTAAATGAGGTTTCCAACTACTTTGGAAATAAGGTATTCAAAACGCTCATCCCAAGGAATATCAAAATTGCTGAAGCACCAAGTCATGGTTTACCGGTAACCATGTATGCCCGAATTAGTATGGGCGCACTTGCATACAACAAACTTGCAAAGGAAGTGAATCGTCGTGGTTAAAAAGACAGGACTTGGTAAAGGTCTTAATTCTCTTTTTAGTGAGGTAGATGCAGAAGTTGGTAACAAAAAAGAAACCACCACACTGCCTCTAAAGAAGATTAAACCAAACAAAAATCAACCTCGCAAACGATTTGATGAAGCTGAACTTGCAGAGCTTAGTGATTCAATTAAGCAAAATGGTATTCTTCAGCCACTTCTTGTACGCGAGAAGGGCGATCATTATGAAATAGTTGCTGGTGAGAGACGATTCCAGGCTGCAAAACTTGCAAAAATAGAGGAAGTCCCTGTAGTAATTAAGTCGATTTCTGATGAAGAAGTATTTAAACTTGCTCTTATTGAGAATCTACAGAGGTCAGATTTAAGTCCAATTGAGGAAGCACAAGGCTATAAGCAGTTAATTAAACAAGAAAACTTAACTCAAGATGATCTAGCAAAAGTCTTATCAAAGTCTAGGTCTGCAATTACAAATACTCTGCGCCTCCTTGATTTACCAATAGAAGTTCAAACTTTGATGGCCGGGGGACGCATTAGTGCTGGACATGCTCGTGCGATTCTTTCTGTAAGTGGAAAAGAAGGAAGAATTAAGCTTGCCCAGAAAGTAATTGAAGAGAATTTATCGGTGCGTCAGACAGAAAACCTTGCTCCACTATTTTCTGTCACGACTGCTGAAAAACCAAAGAGGCAGCCAACTCCACAGGCTTACAAACGCGCTGCAAGACAATTAAGGATTGCTTTGGACACTCCGGTAAAAGTACGTAATGTCCGCGGTAAGAATAAGATTGAAATTGAGTTTAACGATGAAGAAGAGCTTGCTGCTTTAGTTGAAAAACTGTCAAATGGCAAAGATGCATAATGAAGATAAAGTTTGCAATTATATCTACCGCTTCGTTGCTTGGAATTGCTTTTCTCGCTAAGCATACTCTATTGACGGAAGAGGCCCAAAAAAGCTTTCTTTATGCAATAAGGAAATCGAGAAGAGCTCTCGATACAATACTTGATGATTGTTCGGGCAGCGGCGATAGAAAAACCTCTAAAAACATTCTTTCTCACCAAGCTAGGGTAGAAAGAGAATGGTTAAACGTAATATAGAACAAATGTTCTATATTAGAGTAAAAAGAAGGGGCCAGTAAGAGCCCCTTCTTTGTATTATGAGCATATGAGACGCGTATATGTGCGCTGCTTAACGTGCGTTTCTTTTCTGGAAAAGTTGGCCGCAAGCTGCGTCAATATCAGATCCGCGGGAAAGACGAATAGTTGCTTCAACTCCGACAGAATTAAGACTATTAACAAACTCCTGTGCGCGAGCAGGGGAAGTTGGATGGAATTTTGAACCTTCAATCTCGTTAAGCTGAATGATGTTAACGTGGCAAAGTGTTCCACGACAGAAGTCCCTTAGAGCTCCAAGCTCATTGTCAGAATCGTTTACACCCTTAATTAACGCATACTCATACGTTGGACGACGACCGGTTTTATCGACATATTCACCCATAATGTCGTAAAGATGGATAAGTGAGTATTTGCGTACTCCTGGCATGAGAGCATCGCGCGTCTTTTGAACTGCGGAATGAAGTGACACTGCAAGCGTAAACTGCTCTGGCTCAGAGGCAAAACGCTTAATCATCGGGATAACTCCGCAGGTAGAAACTGTAATATGACGGGCTCCAATACCGGCTCCATCGGGGGAGTTGAGGCGCCTCATAGCGGTGAGAGTGGCGTCATAGTTCATAAAAGGCTCACCCTGGCCCATAAGAACAACGCTGGTAACACGTGTGTCAAAGTCGTCACGAACATGCATAACTTGTTCGTAGATTTCACTTGCAGAAAGAGAACGTGTGAGGCCAGAAGCACCTGTTGCACAGAAAGCACAGCCCATAGCACATCCAGCTTGCGTGGAAGCGCAGACAGAGAGCTTGTTACCATTTGGCATACCGACACATTCAACAGAGGTACCATCAGGATAACGAAGCAGGTATTTACGGCTTCCGTCCTCAGAAACCTGACGAACAACCTGCTCAGCTCCAGCAAGAATTACCTGCTTAGACAGCTCTTCTCGTAGTGTTTTTGGGAGGTTACTCATCTGATCAAAAGAAGTAGCACCCTTAGACCAAATCCATTCTTCAATTTGCTTTGCACGGAATTTTGGCTGACCAAGTGAAGTTACCAAGTCAAGAATTTGTTCCGATGAAAGGCTTCTAAGGTCAGATTTAGCGGCTGTTTTCTGTGGTCGAGAATCAGGCGTAGGAGTGTCTGCACCGTCAACCGTGGTGTTTGTGCCGTCAAGAGTATTATTTGATTGCATTTTTGTCCTTCTCCACCTCTTCTAAGCTATCTGCGGTATCTTAGAAGAAATACGTTTACTAGAGTGTACCCTATGGGAGACTTATCTAAAGGAGCGGAAATGACACGTGAAGAGTTAAAAAAACTTCATGTAGCAGTTGTTTCAGGCGGCTGGTCAGACGAGCATGAGATTGCAATGGAGTCTGGCAAGCAGTGTGCAGCAGCACTTAAAGAGGCCGGCTTTATCAATGTTGACCTGCTTGATGTTGCAGAGAAAGACTTTGTGGTTGCCCTTGCTCAGGGTGATTATGATGTCGTGTACGTTGCAATGCATGGCCGTTTTGGTGAGGATGGCTGCATCCAGGGTCTTCTTGAGATTCTGCACATTCCATACACGTTTTCGGGCGTTCTTGCGTCTGCTATGGGAACAGAAAAAGAGCTGTCGAAGCTTATGTATAGGCAGGCAGGCATTCCAACTCCTAGGGGTATTGACGTTCCTTCAGGCACTGTCTTTACAGATGAGCAAGTTGATAAGCTTATTGAGGACCTCGGCTTCCCAATGTTTGTCAAGCCCTCTGGCAACGGCTCCAGCTACGGTGTTACGCGCGTTACTTCGCGAGAAGAGCTTCCCGCTGCACTTAAACTTGCAGGTGAGCAGGGCGAGCGTATTCTGATTGAGGAGTGTGTAGTAGGAACAGAGATTACTGTTCCCGTTATTGGTAACGACAACCCAACCGCTCTACCAATCGTTGAGATTGTTACTGGTGATGAGTTCTACAGTATTAAGACAAAATACGAGCCTGCATCTTTGCACCACGTTATTCCCGCTCGTCTTGAGCCAGCAGTGTATGCGCGTGCCCAGGAGCTGGCAATTAAGGCCCACAATGCGCTTGGTTGCCGCGGTGTTTCTCGTAGTGACTTTATTGTTACAGAAGACGGTGAGCCAGTAGTGCTTGAGACAAACACCATCCCTGGTATGACTGCACGTTCTTTGCTGCCTGATTCTGCTCGTACCGGCGGTATTGATTTCCCTGAGCTCTGTACTCGATTTATTGAGTTTGCGCTTGAGGATCGTCAGTAGATTTGTAGGCTATGACCAGCACTAAAAACGCTACGCAAAAACTAGAAGAACTCATTCTTCCGGGCACTCCTTCTGCGATTTGTAAAAAGTATTTGGAGCTTGCAGAGAGGGCTGAGCATGAGTCGTTTGATGTCTTAGAGGATGATATTGTTGTTTTGGATACTGAGACAACAGGTTTGTCCTTTAAGAAATGCTCCCTTATTGAGATTTCTGCTGCCAAATTGAGCGGAAGAGAGATCATAGAGCGCTTTCAGACTTTTGTTGATCCTGGATGCCCAATTCCGGAAGAGATTACAACCCTGACTTCAATCACCGACGAAGACGTTAAGGGCGCGCCAAGTGCAAAAGAAGCCGTTGCTGCACTTGCAGAGTTTGTTGGCGGACTTCCTGTTTTGGCTCACAACGCCACTTTTGACCGTACGTTTATTGAACGAGTGCCCGGCGGAACTTCGGTCTCCGATACTTGGATTGATACGCTGTCACTCTCACGTATAGCGCTACCGAGACTCTCTTCGCACAAGCTGTCGAGCATGGCTGAAGCGTTTGGCACCATGAAGGTCACGCACCGCGCAAGTGACGACGTAGACGCCCTTTGCGGCATGTGGCGTATCTTGCTTTTGGGACTTATGAATCTGCCCCGCGGTCTTCTCGCCAAACTGGCATCAATGCACGATAACGTGGAGTGGAAATTCAGGCCAATCTTTTCGTATTTGTCGCAGATAAAAGAAAAAGAAGTTGTTCAGCGTGGCATCGCAAGGAAAGATGCAACAGGTGCAGAACTTGCAGATGCGGAGATTTCGGGCACGTTTTTCTCGCTTAAGGACATTCGTAGTCAGCTTGTTGCAGATGCAAAAACAAAGGCGAGAAGGGACGCGGACGACCCAGAAACGCCTGCTATGCTGCCGATTTCTAAAGACGAGATTCACAGGGCGTTTGCTAAACCGGGCGTTGTCTCACAGATGTATGACAAGTTTGAGACGCGCAGCGAGCAGGTAAGCATGTCTGTCGAAGTCAGAAACGCTCTGGTAACTTCATCGCATAGAGAACTTGAAGCAGGAACCGGTATTGGCAAGTCGATTGCATACCTGTTGCCTGAGGCGTTATTTGCACAGAAAAATGATGTTACTGTAGGTATTGCTACAAAAACGAATGCGCTGACCGATCAGCTTGTTACTCATGATCTCCCTGCACTTGCAAGAGCGCTGCCAAATGGGCTGAGTTTTTGTAGCTTAAAAGGATACGAGCACTATCCATGCTTGCACCGTGTTGATAGAGCAGCTCTTGAGGAGCTGCCGTTGACGTTGATTGATCAGGAAGGCCGTTCTAGCAATAGCGTTGCGTCAGATATGCTGACCGCAATTGCAGTGATTTACGCGTATGCGTGTCAGTCGGCCGATGGTGACTTGGATGCATTGGGTATTCGTTGGCGCTCGGTTCCGCGAGAAATGGTGACTATTAAAGCAGCAGAGTGCCTACGCTCAAAGTGCCCATATTATCCTCATGAGTGTTTTGTCCATGGAGCTCGAAAGCGCGCAGGATCTTCAGATGTTGTGGTGACTAATCACTCTCTGCTACTAAGAAATGTTGCTGCTGACGGCAAAATTCTTCCTCCTATAAGGCATTGGGTCATTGACGAGGCTCATGGATTTGAAGCCGAGGCTCGCCATCAATGGGCAATAGAAATTTCTGCTAAGGAAATGAGAAACGGCTTTGAGCTGCTTGGAGGAATTAAGTCCGGGGCTATTCACGCTGCTATGGTGGGCGCCGCCAATCTTGAAGATTCTACGCTGCTTACTGGTCTTCTCACACGTTCTGCTGCTGCAGTTCAACGGGCTATGGCAGCAATGGGCAACCTCATGGTTGCCGTGCATGAACTGGCTCCGTTGGCTAAAAGTGATGGTGGCTATAATTCCCTTCAGCTTTGGATTAACGATGAAGTGAGAGAAACAAAGGAATGGAAAGAGTTTTTGGAGACCGCTTCTGTTGCTCTTTCTGCTCTTGAAGAAGCAGCACTTAGAATAGGAAAGACCACCGAGGCTCTTACTGCATCAGCTCCAAACCTTGCGAGCAATTTGAGCGAGTCGGGAATGTTTCTTAGCACCCTTCTGGAGTCATTGAAGCTTATTTGTGATGGAACGGACAAGAGTTACGTCTATTCGGCAAAGTTGACTCGACTAAAGCGTGATATTGGCTCTGAAGCCCTTGTGGCCGAGAAGCTTGATATTGGAGCAGAGTTGGCGGAAAAGTGGCTTCCTGAGACGCATTCCGTTGTATTTACTTCGGCAACTATTGCTGTTGGAGACGATTTTTCTCATTTTGAGCATGCTGTTGGTCTGGATAGGGGTTCCTTTGAGCACAAGAGTTTGCATTTAGACTCTAGCTTTGACTACGAGAATCACATGGGCGTCTTTGTGGCCGAAGATATGCCTACACCAACTGATCCAGGGTATTTGGATGCTCTGGAAAAGTTGCTGTTTGACGTCCATGTTCAGATGGGCGGTTCGGTGTTGACGCTCTTTACTAACAGGCGCGATATGGAGCGTCTTTACGAAGCGCTGGAACCACGTTTGAGCGAGTATGGCCTCACTCTTGCTTGCCAGGAGCGATCTTCTTCCGCACGGCGCATTCGTGAAAAGTTCCTAGCCGAAAAGAACCTCTCGCTGTTTGCTCTTAAATCATTTTGGGAGGGATTTGATGCTGCGGGGGACACGCTTAGGTGCGTGGTGATCCCTAAACTTCCGTTCGCAAGCCCTAATGAGCCACTGGTCAAAGAGCGTGAGGTGCGAGAAGACCGTGCGTGGTGGCGTTATTCTCTGCCAGAGGCAGTAATTGCAACAAAACAGGCAGCTGGTCGTCTCATCAGGAGTGCTGAGGACAAGGGCGTTTTAGTACTTGCTGATTCAAGACTGGTATCTAAGCGATATGGCAGTTCGTTTTTGAAATCGTTACCTAACAAGAACTATCAATGTGTCTCAACAAAGAACATCTCTGGACAGATTGCTAAGTGGCGAGAAGAACACGACGCGTAGTATCAGTCTTCTAGCCGTCTAACCAGATAATCAGCCAACCTGTTAAACGAACAACCAACGATTAAGCAGGTAGAACATTTGCTGATTCGGATAGTTCGACCTAAAGCTGTTCTTCTGCAGCAAGCAAAGACGCAGCATAATTGTGCATTGCTTGCATCACAGTCTCATCTTCGGTTCTTACTTTTCCTTTGAGGGCTATCAGCCTTTGCAGAAGCCATGTTCCACCGTAGTAGGGAATAGTTGCTTTAATTTCTGCAGCATTGCGTTGATTTCTGACCGTTTTGAGTCCTGGCCACGAATATTGCATAAGCGCGTTTTTATCAAGGAAGACAAGTCTTACTATCTGAGTCTTTTCCTGCGGGACAGCCTCTTTTACATTTTCTACAAGTTTTCGTTGTATTAACGAAGCGGGGTGCGTTTCAATGCGTCTCATACGATTGAGTCTAAAGACTCTCTGTTGCTTCAGATTTAAGTCAATTCCCTCGATAAGCCAACCATTTTCTCCGTATAACAGATGGTGGGGAAGAATTTCTCTTTGATTAATAGCAAAGTTTTTATCATATTGAGTTTCTTCGGCCGTTAGCTCAGAGTGATACTCAAATGAAATAACTTGTGATTCTGCAATTGCATTTGAACAGGTGAGAAAAACATCTACTTCTTCGGAATAACTTTTAGTAACAAGAGACGTAGATGAGGAGTTGCTCAAAACAGAGCTTGGTGCATATGGAGACTTAATCAGTTTCCAAAATATACTTTCTTTGGGTAAAGCGAGTGCTGTAAAAGCCTCTTTAAGTGCTAAAACTTCCTCTTTTGTTAGAACAAGCCTACGAGTTTTAAAAGGAGACTCTCCAACAAGAGTTAGAGTATCTTGGTCTTCAGTAAGAGGGAGGGGAAGATAGCCATTCTCGCCTGTGAGCTGTAAGAGCTCCATAAGAACGGTGGCCTCTTCAGTGGATATATCAAATCGAGATTGGACTGCATTTAACTCAACTGAGTCAAAAGAATCTCTAAGTGCAGCAGCAAGCAGCACAAGTTTATAGACAAGCGACGATATGTTTTTTCTACCTAAAGAAGTATTTTTAACAGCCATTGGCAACCTCGCTTAAAGACTCTTTCCATTTTGAGAGAAGAGACTTCGGTGACCTTGGAATTAATCCATGAGCAAGAATCCAAGATAGCGCAGCGTCTTCATGAGCGTAAACGACGGTCCACAGAGCGCCATTAGAGAGGAGCTCAACGTCACCTTGGCCTTGTGAGAAATGTTCAAAAGCAGAGAGTATGTTTTTAGGGACAAACGCAGCAAGAGTACCAGTCTGTGCTCCGAGTTGGAAATCGAGAAGATTGTAGTTTTTTGAGTCAAAATCTACCGGTATAGAGAAGGATTCGTTTTTAAGAATCGCAGCATCTATAACACGGCTAACGCGGAAGGTTTTGATTCGAGCGGTCTTTATGTTGTGTGAAAAATCTTTAGCCACAAAATATAGAAGCCCCTGTGAAACAAAAAAGTCCAAAACACCAAGAAGCCTTTGCTTAACTTGGCTCTGTGAATCTGTATATGTAATCTTTACCAGTTGTTTAGAGCTGAGTGATTCGTAAAGAATAGGAAAAACCTTGCTCTGAGAAAAAGCACTAGGTTTTTGATTGTCTGACTCGTCTGAGTCTGAGGAATAAAAGTTGCCAACAATTTTAGAGAGAGCATTTCTTAATTCCTTTTGATATACAAATGTTGTATCAGTCAGAATTGCGCTGCAGATAACAAGCAGCTGATTGGCATCTTTATCGCTTAAGTCGCAGGAGGATCCAAAGAAGTTTGATTCCGAAAGATAGAAAGACTTTTCTTTTCCTGTTTTTACTTCAGTGATTGCAAATCCAAGTTGCTTCAGAATAGCACGATCTCTTGAAAACGTTCTTAAAGCAGAATCAGTAGATAAGTCAGAGTAAACCGCTGTATATAACTCTGAAGAGGGCAAAGGCCCTTTTTGGAGTAACAACATAAATAGCGAGAAAACCCTCCAGGCACCTAGCTCATTATTACCTAGAGTTTTACCGTTTGGAGTCATATTCACCGCCTGCTTTTTGCTAGTTGAACTCAAATCTTTCTAAACATATACGAAAGTTTTTGATATTTAGTGCAGAATTTCTAAATTTGGGTGTAAAAATACACTTTAACCGCTATATTTCGATATAAGACGTATACTAATGACGTATATATGAAACCTGTCAGAAGACATGCCAACGAAGGACGCAGTATGGCCATTACACATGACTATGTTGACTATCTAGACGAGCAAATTGATATTGCTCCTGCCGGTAGCCAAGAGGAGCTTCAGGCTGCTCAAACTATTGCTGAAGAAATGAAAATTCACGGACTTGAAGCAACCATTGAAGAATTTGATGCTAAGTCTATTAAGAGTCTTGGCTATTCAGTCTATCTAATTTTCCTCTTCATTGGCATTATTTTTGCAGGAACTAGTAACGTAGCACTCATTGTTTTTGGTGTTTTGCTTGTTGTTGGTTTTGGTGCACTCACTTGTCTTAAGTATTTTGGTAATGACGTTCTCGGTACATTTGGATCTTCCATTAGAAGTCAGAATGTTGTCGCTAAGCATGAGGCTACCGGTGAGCTTGTTGCAAAAGGCAATCGTCCAATCGTAATCGTTGCTCATTATGATTCTCCACATACCAACTTCCTTGTTGAGTCTCCTGTTGCGAAGTACGTACCTCTTGCACAAAGGTATGCACGTTGGTGTGTAGTTGCTGTATTTGTTGCTACTTTTGTTCAGATTCTTCGTTTCCTTCCTGATTCAGTTCGTATCTTTTTCTGGATTGTTGGTATTCTTGCAGCTCTTCCGCTTGTTGCGCTATCTATTGCAACTATCGCAGAGCGTTTTGCACCATGTACTATCGGCGCAAACAACAATAAGTCTTCAGTTGCGGCTCTTCTTGGCATTCTCGAAAACGTTCGTCCTACTGGACATCGTCCTGAGGTTATTCATCACTTTGCAGGAGATGCTGCTGCGCTTATCCCAGAGCCTGATGAGGTGGAAGGCGTTCGTCATGGCGAGGAAGTTCTCAATTCATTGGGCATTCTTCCTAAGGATTGCGAAGTAAGCTACGTTGCTTATGACACTACTGGTGCCAGTCAGACCGCATCTCTTGATGATGTTGCGGAAGCTGTAAATGCCACAACAGAAGAAGAACAGGCTGAGGATGCTGCATCTGACAATACTGTTGTTTATGACTCTGTTGATGATGAACTTAATGCAACCATGAAGCAGGTTCATGAGTCTGCAGATGCAAACGCAACATTAGTACAGCCTGGAGAAGCGCATGAGCTCCATTCTAAAAACGATTTTGCTCGTCGCGCGTCACTTTTCGACCTACCCGATCCTTCTGGCGATGCTGTTGATCCACTGGCTCCATCTTCTGAACCAGCTCCTCATTATGTTCCAGCTTCAACACCTGCACCTACTCCTGAAACAGAAGATGCGGAGGGTCCATTTGACACCATTTCAGCTGATGAGAGTCTAACGGAGACACAAGACGCAAAGACTCCTGAGGCCAAGCGTCGTTCTTTCAGGCTTTTTGGACGCAACGATGGGCCATCAGATGACTGGAAGGGAGGAGCAACTCCATCTGCAGAAAATCGTGAAGAAGATGACTCTGAGGATGTATCTGCTATTTCTGAGGACGATCTTCGTAATGCCGTTCTTTCACTTTCTGATGATGAGCTCATTTCGCATGACATTTGGTTTGTTGCGCTTGGTGCATCTGATTTTGATCACGCAGGCATGAGAGAGTTCCTTGCAAAGCACAGAACTGATATTCGTGGTGCTTTCCTCATCAACCTTGATTGTGTTGGCGCTGGTTCGCTCTCTATTCTTAAGAATGAGGGAATTGGTAACGTTCGTCGTGCTGATCGTAGAATGACTCGACTCCTTTCTACTATTGCGACTGATCTTCATATTGATGTTGAGCAGAGTTCATTTGACTGGGGAACCACTGATGCAACTCCTGCAATGCAGAATTCAGTTCGTTCTGTTACTTTGATGGGAATGAATGAGGACGGTCTTCCTGCGTTTAGCCGCACTGCCTCTGATGTTCGTGAGAACGTTAGTGCTGATCAGTGTGCTGACGCTGCAGCCCTTGTTACCGAGCTTATTAGACGCTCATAAACGAACAAGCAATCAGTACAGGTTTTTAAGAAGGGGTAGAGATTTCTACCCCTTCTTTGTTTTAGTTTTAAGAGGAGATTACATAATCAAAAAAGCCGTCTTATTTTTGTAGCAAATAAATGAGTACATCCAATGAGTAACGCGCCTGCCAGAGCGAATAAAAGAGGAATTTCGTAAGCATTATCTGCCGTTTCGGGAAGATGGGGCTTAGGGGCTACACGAATAGTCTGAGCTTCAGAGTGGCTGTCGGTATGTGAAGCAACCTTTTCTCCATCTTTTGAGATTGTTTCGTAGGCAGTAACTTCTTTACCCTCAAGAGAAGTAGTTCTTACAGAAAAAGGAACAGCGGCTTCTCCCGATGAGGTAGAAGCTTTAAAACGGACAGTCCCGCGAGCGATGGGTTCTGCTGCACCTTCTTGGACTTGTTTTGTTTCATAGAGTTCTCCAGTAATTTCATACTCTTCTCCTGGAGTGAGACCTTCATATTTGATGTGATCAACAAGATTTAATATTTCAGTATATTTGGGAGTTTTGGATCCCGAAGTGTCTACAAGCATTGTTTGTAGAGCAATTCTCTCATCAATGAGTTCGGGCGCTTCTATAGTCTCTTCAGAAGTAAGGGTAACCGTTGGATTCCATTCTGTATTGAGAGAGTAACCTGCTGGAGCTAGTACTTCTTTAAGTGAATAGGAACCAAATGGAAGGTCTTTAATTGCAGCAACGCCAGATTCATCTGTTTCTACTGTAGTGACAACTTCGTGAGGAGCAATCCATTTATCTTGATAAAAAACAGGTTGAGTGGAGTTATTAGTAAGTTCAATTTTGGCACCCTTTAGACTTGGCATTTCTTTTATTTCAGAATAACCATCGGATGAACTTAGAGAAGTGTGTCCAATTTTCTTAATCTTAAGATTCCCTCTTATTACTTCATCTTTAAAAATAAAGGAGTGCTCAGACGAAGAACTCTCTTTTCCACTAGAAACGTTTGTCCAGACCAGATTCCCATTTTGGCTTGATAGTTTCCAAGTTTGAAATGAAAGTTCTGGAAGTTTATAACCTTTAGGTGCTTGAATTTCTTCGATTTGATAATACCCCAGAGGAAGCCAGGGTTTCTCGTCAAGAGTAAAGAGGTCATCTCCAGAAACCTTGTGGTCTGCATCAAAAGAAGTAAAGCCTTGAGCGTCGGTCGAAAAAACCCATGTTCTTAACGTTGTTTCGGAGGATCCGCTATAGGTTACTTTAAAAAGTGCACCTTGTAGCGTTGCGTTTCCTTGGGGAGAAGTACCCTGTTGCTCTGCTTGGTTGCCCTCATCGAGGTTGGCACTGTGGTCGAAGTCTTGTTTTGAAATGTGTAGATTGAAGTCCCCGATAGGAGTATCGGTAACCGCGAGAGTGCTTTCTTCTTGGTTTTTTATTTCTACGGTGTGAACGGTTGGATCAAGAAGAAAACCTTTTGGAGCAGAGGTTTCTTTTACATATACACATCCAACAGGCAGTCCGTCGATTGTTGCGGATCCAGATGCATCAAGTGTGAGACTACCAAGAAGATTGGTACAACCTTCATCGGAATATACTTCGTAGACAGCGCCTTCTAAGGCGTAATGCTCATTATTGGAAGTAATAGCAGGCAATAAGGAGTTTTTAGTAATCTTGAGAGAGCCAGATTGTTCTCCGAAGAAAAATAGGACCTGTTTGTCACCTGCGGGTACAAAAAGCTTTGCAATCCCGTTCTCTGGACCGCCGCTGTTATTGTGGGCGTAGTTCACAGCATCGGTGTAGAATCTCTCGATTGGTTGATGGAGTTCTTCTTGAGGGACGCTAACCGCAAGGGTATGAGCTTCACCGCGCATAACAGCCCAAAGCGCAAACTGTGTGATAGCTCGCGCCTTCCAGCCCGTATAGCCATAAACGTCTTTCTCTTGGGAAGCAGTAGCTCCGTGATAAATGATGTAGTCAATAGCTCGAAGTTGCTCATCTGTATAAGTTCCACCACGAGCGCCGGTAGCTGAAGTAAGTTTTGTATAAGATTGTGGGTCAACTATACTTCCAGTTGCTCCTGGCCATGCGCCGTAGTGATTAAACTCGTCTCCACAGTAGAGATAAGTGCCATCGCTAGCAGTCCACATGGGAATTTGTTGTCCACCGGGGAAGTCTTCTCTTTGGGCAACAGTAAAAGAAGGATCTTGGGCAAAGGCAAGTTTATGAGCAGGCTTTAGTAAAAGATGGCTAAGTAAAAGTCCTCCAATCAATAGGGGAATAAACCAAAAGTGAAAAGCAGAAGCAAGAGAGCGTTTCTGCGCAGTTATTTTTTCCTTAGGTTTTGAGGATTTTGTGATAAACATACGTGCCTCCAAACTGAAAAATCAGAGGTAGATTGTGTATGACGAGGTTTTCTTGATACATAAACGTGAGCTTTTGTTGCAACATATAGATATTTAGTGTTAACGTATCTAATAATCAGTAACACTTACTATTTAATGAGGTTATCGTGCGTTACAGTAAGCAGCGTGAGGCAATTCGGACATATATGGAAGGTCGCCATGATCATCCAACAGCAGATAGCGTGTATGCGGCAGTAAGAGAGGAGTTACCGAACATCTCTCTTGGAACCGTTTATCGTAACCTTATGCAGCTTGTTGATGCAGGTGAGCTCCAGGTTGTTAATACTGGCGATAATATCTCCCGTTTTGATCCAACTACAACTGAGCATGCCCACTTTCAGTGTCATGAGTGCGGTCGCGTCTTTGATGTAGATGGACCTGTTCTGAAGGATCTTACTAGCCTTACCAAGGATTCTTGTGGTGAGATTGACTCTTACGCCTTGTGCTTTACAGGTATTTGTAATGAGTGCTTATCTAAGAACCCTGCGCTACATCATAGTGTGAACTAATCATGTTGTAACAAAGCAGCTCGCTTGAGAGACCGGTGTTTTACCGGTCTTTTTCTTTATGGGGGAGCCTCAGGTTTGCGAGTAAACCTATCTGCTAGACGCAATCGCAGACCCGCATGTCCTACAGAAGGAAAGATACTTGGCATGATTGGATCTCCGCCAAGTAGTTTTGCCCGAGGAAGGTTGAGTTGTCGGGTGGAGAGTAGGTGTCTATAAGAAGTGGGGTAGTGGTGTGCGGGGGTTTCTCGCCAGAAGTACTTTTGCATAGCGCTCCTTTCGTTGGAGAGCATGCTAAAGAGTGACTTTGTACCTATTCTGACCACTAGCTTTCTAATTTCTTTCAAAGAAAGTTTTTGTAGGCGCATATTTTTGGTATACGTGCAGCTAGGCAAAAAATTACACATCAAACTTTTATCTATTTGATGAGCAAGCAATTAAATGGCAAAAAATACTGTGATAAAATCTACATAATTGCGGGTATCGCCAAGTGGTAAGGCAATGGCTTCCCAAGCCATCATCCGCGGGTTCGAATCCCGTTGCCCGCTCCAAAGACACAAAAGAGCCCTTTGGGGCTCTTTTTATGGACAAGACTGAAATTTGGCGTTGTGAAGAAGGCTGTTCGGGTAGAAGTTGAACGGAAATATTTTGGATATATTGCCGAATAGCTTGCTCTTAGTTTCTTGAATTAAGCGATTGATGGTTGAAGGGAAGAACATGACACAGATTCCTATGACAGACCAAGAGGTAAAGATTGCTCTTGATGCTCTGTCTGATCAGATTGATAAGTACGCTGAGCTTCTTGTGAAGAAGGGATGCGCAATTTCTGAGGGAAGTCAGCTGGTAATTAACGCATCAATTGAGATTGCTGATTTTGTTCGTAGAGTTCAACGAGCAGCTTATGCGGCTGGTGCGGAATTTGTTACGGTTATTTGGGGCGATCAAGAGTCCTCAAGAATCATGTATGAAAACGTCGATCTAGCACGTCTTTCTAAGACGCCAAGTTGGAAGATTGAGCAGCTTAATTCTCTAGCGGAGCAGGGCGCAGCATTTTTGTTCCTCTCATCTGATGATCCAAACGGTTTAAAAGGTATTGATCCAGAGAAGCCAGCTGCTGTTTCTCGTGCAAGGAATCTGGAATGTGACGTTTTTAGAAATGGTATGGATTTTGGCAAAAACGTTTGGTGTATTGCCGGTGTTCCTGCAGCTGAATGGGCAAAGGTAATTTTCCCAGAGCTTTCTGAGTCCGAGGCAATTTACAGGCTTTGGGTTGCTATTTTGGACGTTGCTCATGCAAGCGGAGAAGATCCTCAAAGTGCTTGGGAGACTCATAATGCAACATTTGAGAAGACCAAGCGTTTCATGAACTCCCACCAGTTTAAAGAGCTTCGCTATGAGTCTTCAAATGGAACTAACCTGACTATTGGCATGAATCCAGGACATCTTTGGGAAGGTGGCGCTGGAAAGACACAGGATGGAACGTTGTTCTTCCCTAATATTCCTACTGAGGAAGTTTTTACAACACCAAACTATCGCAAGGTAAACGGCACCGTTCATTCTGCGCTACCTCTGATTCACGCTGGTCAGATTGTTAAGAACTTTTGGTTTACCTTCAAAGACGGTGAGGTAGTTGATTACGGCGCTGAGCAAGGCAAAGATGTTCTGACCTCTATTGTTTCTCAAAAGGGCGGTAAATATCTGGGAGAATGCGCCCTTATCTCTAAGAATACTCCTATTCGCCAAAGCGGTATTTTATTCTATGACACTCTGTATGATGAGAATGCCAGTTGTCACTTGGCTCTTGGAATGGGCTTCCCAGAGTGTCTGAAAGGCGGTCTTGAGATGAACTCAGATGAGCTCTTGGCCCATGGTGTTAATCAGAGCACTACGCACGTTGATTTTATGATTGGTGCAGACGATTTGAATATTTGGGGAATTTCTGACGATGGAAAAGAAATACCAATTTTCGTAAATGGACAATGGGCATGGGAGTAAACTGCTACACTATCTTAGTTGCGTGGTAAAATTGCCACGCCCGATAATGGGCCGTTAGCTCAGTTGGTAGAGCAGGGGACTTTTAATCCCAAGGTCTAGGGTTCGAATCCCTAACGGCCCACCAGGTAATTCAAAGGTCGGGTACCATAGTGGTACTCGACCTTTTCTTTTACAAGCAGAAGGAGTCTCATCGTGGTAGATCGCTACACCGGCAAAGAAATGGGCCACATCTTTTCTTTGGAGAACAAGTACGCCGTTTGGCAGGAGATTGAAGTTCTTGCGTGCGAAGCACAGGCTGAGCTTGGTGTTATTGGTATTTCTCGCGAAGAGGCAGCTTGGATTCGTGAGCACGCTGCGTTTAACCGCGCTGAAGTAGACGAGATTGAGGCTGTTACTAACCATGATGTTATTGCTTTTTTAACTAACATGGGCTCCTACATTGATGCTGAGGTTCCTGAGGGCAAGCTCAAACCAAGTCGTTGGGTTCACTACGGTATGACCTCAACAGATCTGGGAGATACTGCTCTTTGCTACCAGCTCACTCAGGCATGTGACCTACTCATTGCTGCGGTTCGTCGCTGCGCTGCCATCTGCAAACGCCGTGCTTTTGAGGAGCGCGATACCCTTTGCGTTGGTCGTACTCATGGCATTCATGCAGAGCCTATGACCTTTGGTATGAAGTTTGGCAGTTGGGCTTGGGAGTTCAAGCGCGATCTTGATCGTCTAAAGGATGCTCGTAAAAACGTTGCTTATGGCGCTATTTCTGGCGCTGTTGGAACTTATTCTTCCATTGATCCTTTTGTTGAGGAGTACGTTTGCGAGAAACTCGGTCTTGTTCACGACCCTCTTTCAACCCAGGTAATTTCTCGTGACCATCATGCTTACCTTGCTGGTGTTCTGGCAACTGTTGCCGCTACTTGCGAGCGCGTTGCAACCGAGATGCGTGCATTACAAAAGACCGATACCCTCGAGGCTGAAGAGCCATTCCGCAAGGGACAGAAGGGTTCTTCCGCTATGCCCCACAAGCGCAATCCTATTACTGCTGAGAAAATCTGTGGTTTGTCCCGCGTGGTCAAAGCCAATGCACAGGTTGCCTTTGATAACGTTGCTCTTTGGCATGAACGTGATATTAGTCATTCTTCTGCTGAGCGTGTTGCTCAAGCAGACAGCTTTATTGCTCTTGACCATATGTTGTCAAAGCTTGAGTTTTTGCTTGATGGCATGGTTCTATATCCAGAGCAGATGATGGCCAATCTTAATAAGACACGCGGCATGCTCTTCTCGTCAAAGGTTCTTCTTGCTTTGGTTAATACTGGTATTACTCGTGAAGAGGCATACAAGATTGTCCAGTCTAACGCTATGAAGGTGTGGGCAGATATTCAGCAGTGCAAGGAAGGACCATCTTATCAGGGGCTTCTTGAGGCAGACCCAGCTTGTACGCTGAGCCATGATGAGCTTGAGAAGATCTTTGATCCTCGTGCGTTCCTCACTCGTTCACACGTTTTATTTGACCGTCTTGAACATCTTGAATTGGACTAAATCGTGACTCTTTTTGGGAACATTTCTCGTCGAAACTTTTTTAAGACGGGAGCAGCTAGTGTGGTGGTTGCTGGCGCAATTAGTATTGCGGAAGGTTGCTCTCACCAAGCAGGTTTGGGAGATGTAGGAAAACCTCTGGTACTTGATGAGTCTGCTGGCACTAATGTGTTGGACTCCTATAGTTCAGCAGAATATTCTGTCCAGCCAAGCCAGACATGGACACTTCCTCTAGGAAGCGTGCTACACCCTGCTGACGGTAATTGGATCCCCGTTACTACGGCTGGCGCGTCTGCTACGCCAATGGTGAAGGGTTCTGCTCTTTCGCTGACGTCTGGTCAAGTTGTTGATGTTGTTCCTACAGCTCAGATGAACAATACTACTGCGGTCATTTACGATGTTCGTTGCTCCGATTCCGTTTACGCCTGGGTTGAGGTGGATACCACAACCTTTGATTGGGAGCTTTTTGCTGCTCCATTTTCTGATGGCAAGCTTACAGGAGACGCAAAGGTACTTTACAAAGCTGATAAAAACTGGGACCCTGCACCGTTTGCCTGTGGAGACGATAAGGTAGTTTGGATTGTCCAGCCTTCTTCCTCGGGCGAGAAAACCCGCGAGTCTTCTCACTGCTACGTGTGGCGTGTGGGTGATTCTGAAGGAACAGACGCCGTTGAATCACCAGGTAGATTTGCTACTGCACCCTCTATTTCCAAGGGCGTAGTTACTCTTACTCCCCGAGTTCGTGCTTCCGAAGGAACCTATTATGGCGTTACGGCATATCTGCTGGGAGATAACCTTAAAACTAAGGTTGACCAGCTAGTTATGCCTCAATCTGTTAAACCATTTGCAGCAAGCCGTGTAGACGATAAGTTTATTGTGTCCGTTGAAGCAAGTTATGACTCAGGTGGTCTTTTAGGCAAGATGGGAACGTACATCTTACCTGCTTCAGGAGAAAATCCTTACATTATTGAGCGTGAACCTTATGCAATATCTTCAGGTAAAGGTAGCCTTTATATAATTAAGAGTCGTGCTTCTTATGTGCTTGTTGATACGCAAAATCAAACGGCAAATTGGCTCTATTCGATGGATAGAAGCGTTGATTATGGAGAATTTCCTGCTCGAGAGGGCAACTGCGATTCTTTTGTAACCTTCTCAACTGTTAAGGACCCTACTAGCGGATATCCTGCCTCTGTGGCAGTTCGTGTATTTTCTTTGTAGATTATTTGTAGACATAGCGATAGAATGATTACAAATAATTAATGAACAATTGTAACGTGTCATAAGCACATGCGTGCAGAGCAAAAGAAAAGGGGAGACAATGGCTTCCGACGAGAAGAAAATTCTGATTGTCGAAGATGAGAAAGTCATCCGTGACGCTGTCTCAGCATATCTTGAGCGCGAAAATTACGTTGTTAAGGGTGTTGGCGATGGTCAGAGTGCAGTTGAGGAGTTTGAGAAACATGCATTTGACCTGGTCATCCTTGATCTGATGCTTCCAAAACTTTCTGGAGAGCGCGTTTGTCGTGCAATCAGAGATACTTCTAATGTGCCTATCATTATGCTTACCGCAAAAGGTGAGGTAGAGGATAGGATTATCGGTCTTGAACTTGGTGCTGATGATTATCTTGTTAAGCCCTTCTCACCTCGTGAGTTAGTGGCGCGTGTCCGTGCGCTGTTCCGCCGCACTTATTCAGAGCCAGATACTGCTGTTGACGTGCTTGATTACGGCACTCTTACCATTGATATTTCCGGTCACAAGATTCTCATTAACAATGAGGAAGTTGACCTTACTGCTTCAGAGTTTAAGCTGCTTACAACCCTTGCTCGTTATCCTGGCCGTGTATATACGCGCATGGAGCTTGTCGAGAAGGTTTTGGGCTATGATTTTGAAGGTTACGAGCGCACCATTGATTCGCATGTTAAGAACTTGCGTGCAAAGTTAGGTGATGACCCTCGTAATCCTCGCTGGCTGTTCACTGTTCACGGTGTTGGCTATCGCTTCGAGGCTGGCAACGCTAGCCATGAGGCTTAAGCTTTAGAGCTTTGGCACTTTTTAAGAAATATCAGTCAAATTCTCTTAAGGACCCTCAGGAAAATGAGGGTTCTTATAAAACTATTAAGCCGGATCCCGTTGGTGCTCAGAGCTTTACTGCTCACATGGCGGCTTTCTTTGCGTTAACCGCTGTAATGACAGTATTGGTGCTTATTTCTGTCTTGGGTATTGTGTGGGAAATCCGTTTTACTGCTTACACCAGGGAGAACTTACAAAATACCGTTAATACTACCGCACTCAATATGTCTCAAGCATACGCGCGAGCAGAAGGTTGGACTGCTGACGTACTCTCTATTGCGCGTCAGGCTGCGTCGTCTAATCCAGATATTGGCATTCAGGTCTTGGATGTTTCTGGCGTGGTGTTGTATGACAACTCTGCACCAAATGCACGTAGATCTGGTGTAAATGGTGCGTCATCTGGCCCTCAGACAGGCGACGCCGTGGTCTATGCGGTTGTCCAAAACTTGCAGGGTGAATCTGTGGGTAGCATTAGAATTTGGACGTTTGGTTCTGAGCCGTTTTTAACCCAGCGAGACATTGCATTCCGTAATGGTTCCTATCAGGCAATCAGTCTTGCTGCAGCCATTGCAATCTCGCTTTCTGGCTTGATTGGTATTTTAGCTTCACGTTCTCTTACCAAACCTGTGCGCCTTATTACCGAGACAGCTGTTCAAATTAGAAGCGGAAATCTTGCGGCTCGCTCGGGCATCCGTGGCGAGAATGAATTAGGGCGTCTGGGAGAAACATTTGACGATATGGCGTCTTCACTCGAAAGAGACATTAAGCTTGAACGTCGTTTGACCAGCGATGTGGCGCACGAGCTAAGAACTCCACTTATGGCTATTATGGCCACCGTTGAAGCAATTCAAGACGGCATCTTACCTGCTGATGAAGAGCGACTAGAAAATATTGTGTCTGAGAGTAGACGTCTTTCTCGCCTGGTAGATGCCATGCTTCACCTGTCAAGGCTTGAGAACGGAAAGACAAAGTTTAACCCGGAAAGCGTGAATGTGGTAGCAATGGTGGCAAGTATTGTTGCTATGCAAGAAACACTTTTTAAAGAAAATAATCGTACGTTGACCTTTGTGGATAAGACTCCTGAGGGCAACTGTTTTGTTGACATTGATTCGGATATGATCCGAGAAGCTCTGACTAATTTGTTGAGTAATGCTATTCGTTATACCGACGACGGAGGCCATGTTGTCATAACCGTTTCAATTGACAACACCGATGCGGTTATTTCCGTGACTGATGATGGTATGGGAATTGCCCCTGAGGACATTCCACAGACTTTCTCGAGATTCTGGCGTGCGGAAGAAAGTCGTGAGCGTGCGTCAGGTGGTCTTGGTGTGGGCTTAGCAATTACAAAAGAGATTATGGACCGTCACAACGGCACTATTTCAGTGGAATCCGAGCTTGGAAAAGGTACTACTTTCTCGCTGTATCTTCCGATACTTGCCCAGAATAATATCTCTGTTACAGAAACTTTGTTGTAGGCTGATTTTTGGACATTTTGCCGTACAATCAAAAGTCCTGTAATACAATGCGCTTTGCGCAGAAGTGAGGTCATTGTGGCTGGAGCTGAGCTTCGTCCCGATTCGCACGGTAAGGTTCGCGATATTTACGATTGCGGCGACAAACTTTTAATGGTTGCGAGCGATCGCATTAGTGCTTTTGACTTTATTCTCCCTGATGAGATTCCTTTTAAGGGAGAAATTTTGACACGTATTAGCGCATTTTGGTTTAATCGCTTTAAGGATCTTTTACCTAACCATATGATTTCTGTTTTGCCAGACCAGACTCCTGAGCAGTTTGCAGATTACACTGAGTATCTTGCAGGCCGCGCTATGTTGGTTAAAAAGGCAAAAACTGTGCCAATTGAGTGCATCGTACGAGGTTACCTTACTGGTTCTGGTAAGAAGACTTACGACCAGGACGGTACTGTCTGTGGCATTAAGTTGCCTGATGGTCTAAGCGAGGCCTCAAAGCTTCCTGAGCCAATCTTTACACCTTCTACTAAGGCTGAGCTTGGTGATCATGACGAGAATATCTCGTTTGAGCGTTGCTGTGAGATTGTTGGTGAGGATGTTGCAACTCAGTTGAAGGAAGCCTCGCTTGCAATTTATAAGGCTGCTGCAGAATATGCCGCAACTCGTGGAATTATTATTGCGGATACCAAATTTGAGTTTGGTTTTATCGACGGAAAACTTACACTTATTGATGAGTGCCTTACACCCGATTCAAGCCGTTTTTGGCCTGCTGAGGGATATATTGAGGGACATGTTCAGCCAAGTTATGATAAACAGTATGTACGGGATTGGCTGAAAGCCTACTGGGACATGCAAGGAGAGCCACCTCATCTGCCAGAAGAGGTAATTGAGGGCACGTCCGAACGTTATCGTACGGCATTCCAGATTATTACGGGAACTGAGTTTGTACCACTGAAGGAGACCAATGTCACTGCGTGACACCATTACAGGCGCAACCAAAGAAGCGCGTGAGGCTACCGCAAGCCTTTCAAAGAAAGAAAACTCTGAGGAGACTGAGCGTCCTTCGTATTCCGCTTTTGCTCGCAAATCTGCTGCTTCTGCTAAACCAGCACGAGAAGCAGCTGCGTCTGTACGCGTGAGTGGCTCTGGTAGTTCTTGCTCTCCGAAGAGCAAAGAGGAGAAGCGTGCCGCACGTGCCCGTCAGCGTGAGCGTGAGGATATTCGTAGTCGCGGGTTTGAGGCTATGCTGCGTGCGGATCCAGACTATCATCGCGCTGAGCGCATTTGGTGGGTCTTTTTGGGTCTTGGCTTTGTAGCAACCATCATTACGCTAGCACTCTCGTATCTAGTCCCAGAGTCTAGGGATCTGAATACTGGGGTTGGTATGATTTCTGCCATCATGTTGGTCTTTGCTTATTTCTGCATTTTTGGCTCGGTTGTCTACAGCTTCTTCAAGATGCGTCCTCTTCGCAAGAAGGTTGAGGCTAAGGTTGCTGGCATGACTGATAAGAAGCTCAACGATTTCTACCTTGAGCGTCAGGCCGAGTATGACAGAAAGAGGGCAGAGCGTAAGGCTGGTCGTAAGTAGCGGCTTTGCGTCGCTGCTGACGCACAAGCGTTGGCGCCGCGAGCGTTGATGGCGCGAGGTATCGGCGGTGCAAGCACCGCAGCACTTCTCGCCACACAAACGCCAACGATTTGCGTATGCGAGCCTACGTGAGTAGAATATCCCACATGCCTTCGTAGCTCAGGGGATAGAGCACCGCTCTCCTAAAGCGGGTGTCGGCCGTTCGAATCGGCCCGGGGGCACCATTGATTTCAAACCGACAGCATCGCGCTGCCGGTTTTTCTTTGCTGCAAGGTGTTGAGCGGCGGCTTTTTAGGGCTAGCGTACAAAATGGTGTAGTTTTGGTAGGTCTTGCTGAAGAATCGCCATGCTTCTGACCAAGATAGCCCGACAGCTAGGCGGTCTCACTACTAGATATACATTTCAATGCATAAACATCATCTAATATGCTGAATAATGAATAGACTTATATAAAGAATTTTACTATAGGTAAATTCCGTATCTAAAAAACACACCCATGACGGATAATCTGCACAATTGCGGGCATATTACACACCTAATGACGATAATCTGCACGTTTGAGGTATTTTCAGCGTCATGTATACGTCTTTTTGGCAGATTATCCGCCATAGGTGTGTTCAACTATTTTTTCGCAGCAGTAAAAAGCCCTGCAACCGAACCTGGTTGCAGGGCTTTGAACGTACTGGCTGTGCTCGCTTTGTGCTTGGAGCCGCTCGTCGTGCGCTTCGTGCTTGGAGCTGCGCTACGCCCGCACGCCCGCAGCGCTTACACTGATGGTCGCGGTCCACTGGATACGCGGATGGTGATAGTAGCGCCAGGTACAGCGCTTGATGGCGTCTGGCCAACAACATTACCGGTGGCAACGTTGTCGTCATAGACCCAAACAGTATTGACCTGGAAGCCAGCGTTTTCGAGCGTGGTCTGAGCGGTCTCAAAGTCTTTGCCAACAACATTTGGAACAGATCCGCTCTGAGCACCAGTAGAAACAACGATAGTTACAGTAGAACCTTTATCTGCCTTGCCGTTAGCTGGGGATTGGGAGATAACACGGCCTTCAGGAACGCTTGATGAAGGCTGCTGTTGAGTTTCTACCTTAAATCCAGCGTCTTTCAGAACGTCAGACGCGCGCTCAGAAGTCATCTCCGTGACGTCTGGGACGTCTACCTTACCCTTACCAGAAGACAAATGATAGGTGATGGTGTCGCCAGCCTTAGCGTCGCTACCTGCAGCTGGCTCCTGTGTTGCAACGTAACCAACAGCTACGTTGTCCGACTCAACCGAATCACCATTTCTTGCTTTGAGACCAACAGCAGCAAGGGCCGATTCGGCCTCTGATGGACTCTTGTTAGTGAGATCGGGTACCTTAACTGCCGCAGCAGGTTTAGCGCCTTTAGAGATAACAAGGTTAACAGTGGTTCCCTCAGGAGCCTGTCTGTTAGCGCTTGGTGTCTGGTCGATAACTTGGCCTTCAGGAGCAGAATCGCTATAGCTTTCTGTGACAGTTCCTAGTTTAAAGTGGCTGCCAGATGCATTTAGCGCCTGAGTTGCTTGGTCTTTTGTTTGTCCAACAAACTGCGGAACCAGGTACTGCTGGGAGGTGTTGCCGAGGATGTGTGCAATAGCAAAACCAGCAAGAGCTACGACAACCAAAGCAGCTAGAATACCAAGGATAATATTGCGCTTGTGACGATTATTCTCGCGCTTGTCCAGCTCATCAGCTTCTTCACGAGAATGAACGCGGTTCAAGCGACCAGTATCGCCACCTCGAGTCATGTAGGTGTTGGAGCCTTCGATGCCGCGGCGATCAAGCCTAGAAGTTGGCTGAGGCGGCGTCACAATGCGAGGGCTAACAGTAGTGTTACTTGGAATAGTGGCACGACCAGCAATGAAATCGCGAAGAGCGCGAGCAAGCTCGTCAGCGCTCTGGTAACGATCCCCTGGATTTTTCTCCATGCAGCGAAGGATGATTGCCTCGAGAGCAGGGTCAATGTTGGGATTAATGAGCGATGGTGGCTGAGGAGCCTCATTGACTTGCTTCATGGCAACGCTAATTGCATCGTCGCCAACAAAGGGAACGCGACCAGTAGCAGCTTCGTACATGACAATACCCAGGGAATAGATATCGGTGGTTGGTCCCAAAGGTTTGCCGGTACTTTGCTCTGGAGAAACATAGTGAGCGGTACCGAGAACAGAGTTATCGGTGGTTAGACTGCTGTTCTTTGCACGAGCAATGCCAAAGTCCATGACCTTAATGTTGCCATCTGGCTGGACCATGATGTTTTGTGGTTTGATGTCACGGTGAATGATGTCGTGACGGTGTGCTACAGAGAGCGCCTGGGCAATCTGAGAGCCAATCTGAGCGACCTTACGGGAATCAAGAGCTCCATGCTTACGGATGCCGCTCTTAAGGTCTGTACCGCGCAGATACTCCATAACAATGTAGTAAGACTCGCCGTCTTTGCCCCAGTCATAGACCGAGACAATGTATGGACTTGAGAGCGCCGCCGCTGCCTGTGCCTCCTGCTTAAAACGAGCAGCAAAGGACGGGTCATTTGCGTACTGTGGCAGCATCATTTTGATGGCAACAGTACGACCAAGAACTTGGTCCTGTCCGCGGTAAACGGTTGCCATTCCACCGGTACCAATTTTGTCTTGAACCTGGTAACGCCCACCGAGCATTCTACCTGGCATAACTCAACTCCTATCAAGCGTGCGATTTTCTCGCCACGTTACTTACCATCTTAGAACACACCTAACTACTTAGGGAGAAGGTCGCGTGATGCTTTGAGATTTACGAAGCAGCCCCCAAAGCCTGGATGTTTAGACACTGTGCAAGAACACGTCCACCAACTTGAGCACCGTAACCCAAAACGTTCTCGCCATTGCCCTCGATGACAACAGAAACAACAAGGGTTGGGTGGTCGTAAGGTGCAAAACCAATGAAGAACGAGTTAAAGTTACCATTCTCGACGTCTGCTGTACCTGTTTTTCCCGCAATCTTGACACCTGGAACGCGAGCTCCCATGCCAGTGCCAGATTCTACAACGCCCAACATTGCTTCTCGAACCTGTGCAGCAGTATCTGCAGACACAGCTTGTCCAAGCGATTTTGGTGACGTTGTAGAAACAACAGCTCCCTCTGGCGAGAGAACGCGATCAACAATGTAGGGGTTCATAACTACACCACCGTTAGCAATTGCAGCTGCAATAACGGCGTTTTGCATGACGGTAGTTTGAGGTCCTGCGGGACTTGCGTGTTCGCCAACAGGAAGGCCACAGGATGCCCAGGCAAGTTCCCAGGTGGTCATCTCAGCAGGATTTGGCATTAGCGATGGCGTTGTTGAGAAATCTTGACCAAGTGCGGTGCCATAACCAAAGGCGCGTGCATAGCTGACCAGATTATCCGCGCCTAGTGCTACACCAAGCTGTGCCAAGGCTGTGTTTGAAGAGCGAGCAAATGCCTCACGTAGAGGAATGGTGCCCATGTCCTCGTTGGCGTAGTTGTGGATGGTTCCGCCGCCAATCTCCATGGTTCCTGGAGCTGAGTATGTGGTGTCCAGCGTGGTTTTGTGCGTATCAATTCCAGCAGCAAGCGTAACGGTCTTAAAGGATGAGCCAGGGGAGTAGAGTGCCTGGGTAGTTCTGTCGACTAACTGACTGCCAGTACCGGATTCAATAATAGTACCCAGTTCAGCGTGGGTATATGAAGGACTTGAAGCCTTTGCAAGTACAGCTCCGGTAGATGGATCCATAACAACAATAGAGCCAGAATAACCTTGGAGTGCAGCTTCTGCTACGGCCTGCATTTGGGAATTGATGGTCAGAACAACACTTGAACCAGTGGTGTTAATACCGGCCATCGAGTACAGAGCGCTTCTCCAATCGGAATGATCTGCATGGCCAGTGAGTGTTTCGTTCATGGAGGACTCAATACCCGCAGTTCCGTACTGAGTAGAGATGTAGCCAACCGTGTGAGAAGCCATACCGTCGTGCGGATAGTTGCGCACGTAGGTACCGTCGTCTTGTTTGACGCTTTCTGCCAGCGTGACGCCGTCAGAGGTTATGATGGCACCGCGCTGAACGTAAGCGCTCTTAGCAATAGTGTGGTTGTTGGTAGGAAGTGCTTGAAGCCTAGGGGCGTCAATTACCATTAGGAAGGTTAGATTGCCGAGAAGAACGGTGAAGAAGAGGGTAAATACGGTAACCAAATTGGTTAGACGCTTTCCGAGAGCAACGCGTCCTAGAACACCTGACTCCTCAGACTGTAGATCAAAGCCTCCGCGGATGTGACTACCGTGCAGAACGGAAGAGGCGTGAGCTCCACCAGAAGAAATTTCAAGTCTCTGGGAATCAAGTACTTTTTTGCTTGGCTCAAGCTCTGTCTCGCGACCAGTTCCCTCGTCACCTGCTCTGAGCAGTAAGGCAACAATGATAAAGCTGGAAAGCAGAGAACTGCCGCCCTGGCTCATAAAGGGTAGAGTGACGCCAGTAAGAGGCATGAGCTTAGTGACGCCTGCAATAATAAGGAAGGTCTGGAATGCCAAAACACTGGTAAGGCCAGCTGCGGCAAAGGCAGATGAATCAGACTTTGCACGAGCGGCTGTTGCAAGACCACGCACTGTAAGGAGCAGGAACAGGGTAATAATTGCTGCTCCACCAAAAAGACCCATTTCTTCAGCAATGGCAGAGAAAATAAAGTCAGACTCAACAACAGGAATGAGTGTAGGCATTCCCTTATCAATTCCTGTACCAGCAAGTCCTCCATCTGCGATGGAATAGAGAGACTGAACAATCTGGAAGCCATCTCCAGAGGGATCTTTGAAGGGGTCAAGCCAAATGTTGACACGAGTCTGAACATGGCTAAAGAAGTGGTAAAGTATCACGCCACCGATGGCCAAGAGTGCAACGCTGACAAAAACGTAGCTAGCGCGACCTGTTGCAACATAAAGCATAATGACAAAGAAAACGAAGAAAAGAAGTGCGCTACCAAGGTCGCGTTCGAAAATGACAACAATCAGGCTGATGCCCCACATGACAAATAAGGGCAGTAGCATTTTGAAGCGAGGAATTCGGAATGGTCCCACAGAGCGCATGGAGACCGACAGAGCTTCTCGATTAAGCGCAAGGTAAAACGCTAGAAAGAGCGTAATAGCAATCTTTGCAATCTCGCCAGGCTGGAAAGTAAAGGGACCAAACGAAATCCAAAGCCTTGAGCCGTAGCGGTCCTGACCAATAACAATTGGCAAAAGAAGCAATATGACACCGAGAATACCAATGGAGTATTTGTAGTCCGCTAACGCGTCAAGGTTTCTAATGATCGCTAGCACCACAATCATGACAACAACAGAGATAAAAAGCCAAATAGTCTGGTTGACAGCGAGATTTGGAGAAAGTCTAGTGACCATGGTGATACCAATTCCCGAAAGCACAAACACAATAGGGAGAATGGCGGGGTCAGCTGCGGGAGCAAGGAATCTAATAGCGATGTGAGCTACGGTAAATGCTGCGAAGAGGCCAATAGGAACAGCCATAGTCTCAACGCTTAGCGTTGAACGAGCAGTAATCATATACATGGCGTACAGTAGAAATACTGGAATCGCTCCGACAAACAGTAAGAAGAGTTCCGTATTACGTCTTAATCCACCCGCTTTTTCCATTCCTACTCACCTCCCGAATTTGTTGTTGAAGTTGTTGTTTCTGTTGTTGGTGTTCCGCTAGATTGAGCATCTTCTTTCTTTTTAACTGCTCGATTGTTGGCATCGTCAATTTGCTTGCGGTAATCCTCGACGGTGCTGTGTGCTTCATCCTCGTCTTTAACACGGATTCCGTCGGCAAGTGAGTCTTGAACTGCGTCAGGCAAATCTTTTATTTCGATTGACGTAGTTTCAACAAGCGAAGACATATTTATGCCAGCAATTGTTGTAGGAATACCTCGATATACACCAACGGTAGTTCCGTTGATTCCCAAATACCACTCGCTGCTTACAAATAGGAAGAACACAGCAATAGTGGCTGCAAAGAGCGCAAGGAACGAGATAAACGTTGCAATGACGCCACGGGTAAGATGTCGCCTTGTTTGATCGGCTATACCGTCGTCTAAGACATCGATGACAATAACAGTGATGTTGTCTGATCCACCATAGGTAAGAGCTGCAGAAACAAGGTTATCGGCAGCCTTTTGTGGTGTAACGTTAGAGACGGCAATAGATTCAATCTCGTCATCAGGAACCATGCCAGAAAGACCATCGGAGCACAAAATGATGCGGTCACCATCAGATACTTCGAGTGAGAAATGATCTGCATACATGTCTGGATCAGAACCAAGGGCTCGTGTAACTACTGAGCGAGAAGGGTGTGTGCGAGCCTCATCAGCAGTAATTTGTCCAGAATCAATGAGCTCCTCAACGTAGCTGTGATCGTGAGTAATGCGGACCAAAGTTCCGTGATGGAGTAGATAAATACGGGAGTCACCAACATGGGCAACAGCCATCTGATTGCCTTCAATGAGAACAGCAGAAGCAGTGGAACCCATTCCAGGTTTGCCAACACCCTTTGCAGGAGCGTCAATAACTTCCTGGTTAGCGGCCTCAATTGCAGCACCAAGACGTACGTCGTCTGCAGTACTTGGAGCCTGTTCAGCGATAACTTTAACGGCAATTGAGCTTGCCACTTCACCAGCAGCGTGTCCTCCCATACCGTCACAGATGGCAAAGAGAGGAGTACGCAGGAGGAATGAGTCTTCGTTGTGATCGCGGACTAATCCTACGTCAGAGCGGGCACCCCAAGAAATAAAGGTGTTAGAGCCTGAAACTGCTTCTGTATCGCCTCGACCATCAAGTGGCAACTCACAACGACCAGGAGCACTAACGGGCTCTTGAGTAGGTGTATCAGAAATATGTGTTGTATCAGAAGAAACCATGAGCCTCTTATCGACGTCCAACACGCATAATCACATCGCCGACCTGAACTTCATCTGTATCACGAAGGGTAACAGGTTGTTCGATGATGTGACCATTAACCATGGTTCCATTTGTGGATCCAAGGTCTTCAAGCACCAGAGCAGGGCCCTGGATTGTAAAGCGAGCGTGTGAAGCAGAAACGTAAGGTTCGTCAATCACGATGTCAGAAGAAGGAGAGCGTCCAATGACAACGGGACCTAAGATGTCAACATGAAGGCCGCGTAAGGACTTGACGCCCTTCTCGACATCAACGGACCAAATAGCTCCGTCTTTGCGTTGTCCACGGACAAGACCAATACCTGTGCGCATGACTGAGAATAAGAAGATGTAAAGCAGGACAACAAGCAGAACGCGTCCTGCAAAGAGAATCAAGTCAATCATTAGTTCTCCCGGAACTGAAGGTCCATAAGACCAATGGTAATAAGGTCTCCATCGCGCAGAATAACCTCATCTACGTCGATATCGTTGACTAGCGTTCCGTTGGTGGAGTGCAAATCAGCAATGTGCCAATCGTGACCGTCGTAGGTCATTTCAGCATGACGTCTTGAAACGTTGGGATCACGCAGAACAATGTCTGCTTGAGAACGCTCACGACCAATGATAGCGCGAGGAGCCTCAACACGATACGAACGTCCACTCTGACGATCAATTAAGATGCAGATAGCGTCCATATTTGCGCGTGGCGTGCCTTGCAAATTGCGAGAAGAACGTCCACCTATGCCATTAAGCTGCGCATCAAGAGAAGGTGTGATACGACGCTGAGTCATAGGAACGGGAGCTGCTGTTGGGATAGCACCGTTTACTGGAAGGTCTGGAAGTTCATTTGAGCTAGGAAGAACAGGCATAGGGGTGGATTCAGCTGCAGAAACAACAGGAATTGCACCTTGAGCCTCAACAAAATCTGGTGGCATTACCGCAAGACCGGCATCTGTACCAGCAAGATCACCCAACACCTCTGGCGTTGCATTATCTGCAGAAACAGGTCGAACTACAGACAACGGATCTGGCTCTGGCTGTGATTCTGGTCGAACAGTAGCGCGGGAATTGTGTTGTTGAGGCATCTGTGCCGCAGCTCCTCCAACACTGGAGTTTCCGCCCAAGAAAGCACGCTCTTCATTACGCAGCTGGTCAAGAGTATTGCCATCAACATTTTCTGCAAAGACGGCAAATTTTCCAGGTTTTAGAGAAGGATCAACCATAAAACGAACAAGAGGTTGACCTACAAACACATAATCTTTTTGCTGAGCCTGAGTAGCCACAAAGTTAGAAATCTCTGCAGTTAGATCAGCATAAAGAGGACGCATCAGTGAATCATCTTGAGGAGCAACTAAAACGGTATACAAGGCAGGTGCAGTGTCTACACCGTCGATTTCATAGGTCTCACGTTCCATCTCTTTAGCTGCACGTTTGGCTAGCTTCTTAAAAGAGAAGGGCTCTGCATATCCTTGAGGTGCGGCACCAAAGACCGAACCAATACGGTTTTCAAAGTCACTAAGAAAGCTCATTTAATTCCTCGCCTTCCTGATCCGCTTGAAGTGGACCTATCAGGACAATTGCAATACATACAAACACACATAAGAATACCGTAATTAGTACTGAAACTATACTTTCAACTACCCAAAAATTGGGATTCTCCATCCAAGCTGCCCATATAAAGCCACCTGAAAGTACTGTAGCGCAGACAATTTGTCCAAAAATCATCCATCCGCGACGTCTTTTTTGACTTATCAGTGAGCCTAAAAGAGCAGATAGTGCGCATGTTCCAAAACGGATCCAGAAAGGAAGACCTGCGGCTAGTGAGGTGTAGTCATAGGCAAGAGGTGTTGCAGCAAATCCAAAAGACATGCCTTTAATAAGCAGAGTTCCAAAGAGATAGCTGAAGGCTCCTGTCAAAACCGCAGGCAAAGGTCGCATAGTAGCAGAGGCAAGAGCTGGTGCCGAAACAGGAGTAGGTAATAACGCACCTAGCAAGCAGTTAATACTGCTGAGTTTTGAGGCTCTTCCCGCAAATGCCCACCAGATAACGCTCACTAAGGTTACAAGCGTTGCAAATGGGAATGAAGTGCTGGTAGGACTAATGCTCGCTAGAGCGTACGCTGTACACGCAATGACAAGCGCGGATCCTAAGGGTGTCCAAAGAGCGGCGATTGCTGCTCCCACAAGGGAGCCCACGACAATAAATATGAGTGAATCTGGTTCAATAAACTGAAACAATTGGGCGAGAAGAACGCCGGTGACCAGTGCAGATGTACCACGCACAGCAACTGAGGGCAGCCAGGGGAAACGAATTGAAAGAGGAAGATGCTTGACATCCCAGGTCTCGGTCTCTTCTTCTGATTGTTCTACTAAGGCTTTGAGGCTTTTCTCGCCCTGTTTTTCGTTGCCAAGAGGAGTCACAATTTCTTGCGCGAATTCAGAAATACTGCCCTGTCGCAGAGATGGCTCAGGAGAAAGTGCTTGCGTCAAGGCCGCATCTACAGCAAACGGAACTTCAGGATCTTCTTTTAACAGAGGAATCTTTGGACCTTTGTATATACGATCAAGCGATTCCTTTGCAGTTCTGCCTGAGAATACATTAGATCCTGTAAGGGCCTGTCTCAAAACAACAGCAAGCGAGAAAATATCAGCACGTTCGTCAACAAGCATGCCTTCAACTTGCTCAGGAGGCATGTAGCCTACCGTGCCGCCTCGAGCACCACCATAACCAGCAGCCGAAGCAAGCGTTGCCATACCAAAATCGGCAAGTTTTACGGTACCTTGACGGTCAATCATAATGTTAGTTGGCTTGATATCCAGGTGAAGAACGCCGTTATCGTGGGCGTACTGGAGCGCCTTGGCAAGTGAAGAGACCATGTGAGCAGCTTCAGCGTAGGTAAGATAGCCGCCTTCAACACGAGCTAGGAGCTCAGATAGGTTGAGACCGTCTACAAACTCCATAACTAGGTAGGCGTAATTACCTTCAATTTCAAAGTCATGAACGGTCACAATGTTGGGGTGTGCTAATAAGCAGGCAGTTCGCGCCTCTGCGAGCGCTTCATCAACCGTAGAGGCCAGCACACCAGGAGTTTCGGAAGCACCTAAAAGTGGCATGCGTTTGATAGCTACACGCCTCTGCAAGCGAGTATCCCAGCAGGTACAAACAGTACCAAAGCCTCCATTACCTCTACGGGCAAGAACGCGATATCGATCCAGCAAAACTTCCGGCTCAGCCGCAAAAGTTGTCTGCTGAGCAGAAGGTGCATGTATATATGTGGTCTGCGTGGTCTGTGACCGCGAGTCACTCACGGCAACCTCCTGTGTTTAAAGTGTGTTTGTCGGCCGTGACTTCTTATATTCTACCGCTGAAAAGAATTTTCTTATATATCTATTGTTTTTCCATTAGAAGAAAACAAAATGTTGTAGTATTATTCCCTAGCACGCGGGTGTGGCGGAATTGGCAGACGCGTACGGTTCAGGTCCGTATGAACGCAAGTTCATGGGGGTTCAAGTCCCTTCGCCCGCACCATTTGCATTTAAAAAAGTCCCTTAACGGGGCTTTTTTGTTGCTTATTTATTGTCTTCCTCAAAGTCAGACCAGCCCTCTTCGGAGTCATCTCCAAAGAGATCCCAATCTTCATCAGTTTTTTTGTGGTTGAAATACATCTTTTTTGTTTTGCGCTCAAGCACAAAAGAAATAACTAAAAAGAGCAAAATTCCACCAAGCACAAGGAATAATGCACCAGTCTTATCGCCAAAAAGCCAACTAATAAACGAGTTAATTGCGTCCATAATCCTACTCCAGAACATGTGAAGGGTTAAGAATCTAAATACAAGTATATACTTGGTAGGCTATAAGAAAGAATGCACTGCCAAAAAGTGTTGATTCAAGGAGAAGCTGCATGCTTGATATCAAATTTGTGCGCGAGAATCCTGACCTCGTAGATAAGGCTTGCGAGTCTAGGCAAAACGCCCATTGGGATCGCGAGAAGTTCTTTGAGCTTGATGAGGAACGTAGAAGCGTAATTAGTGAGGTAGAGACGCTTCAGGCAGAGCGCAATGCTGTTTCTAAGCAGATTGGCCTTCTTATGCGTGAGGGCAAGAAGGAAGAGGCTGAGGCAGCTAAGGAGCAGGTAGCAGCTAACAAAGATCACATTGCTAGGCTTGACCAGCGTCGCGGTGAGGTTGAGGAGGAGCTCACAGCCCTTGTTGCAGCTATTCCAAACATTCCTGACGCATCTGTTCCTTATGGCAAAGACGACTCTGATAATCCAGAGGTTCGCAAGTGGGGAGAGCCAACTCAGTTTGACTTTGAGCCAAAAGCACACTGGGACCTTGGTCCTGAACTGGGCATGATTGACTTTGATCGTGGTGTAAAACTTGCAGGAACTCGTTTCTACCTTCTTGGTGGTATGGGCGCTCGTATGGAACGTGCGCTTATTAACTTCATGATTGATACGCATAATCAGGCAGGCTTCAAAGAGTGGTGGCCACCAGTCATTACTAACCAGGATTCACTCTATGGCACTGGTCAGCTTCCAAAGTTTGAGGAAGATTTGTATCACGTTCAGCCTGACCTTTACCTCATTCCAACTGCTGAGGTTCAGCTCACTAACATTCACCGTGATGAAATTCTGGATGCATCTCAGCTTCCTTTGCTCTATACCGCGTTCACTCCATGTTTCCGCGAGGAGGCAGGTTCAGCTGGTCGAGACACTCGTGGTATCATCCGCGTTCACCAGTTTGACAAGGTAGAGATGGTTAAGTTTGCAAAGCCTGAGGATTCCATGAATCAACTTGAGTCTATGGTTCAGGAAGCCGAGAAGATCCTTCAGCTTCTGGGTCTTCCTTATCATGTGGTTACTCTCTGCACTGGCGACATTGGATTCTCTGCATGTAAGTGCTATGACATCGAAGTCTGGCTCCCAAGCTATAACGCATACAAGGAGATTTCTTCTTGCTCAAACTGCTGGGATTTCCAGGCACGTCGTGCAAATATTCGCTATAAGGATCCAGCCGAATTTAAGGGCACCCGCTTAGTTCATACACTTAATGGCTCGGGCCTGGCGGTTGGTCGTACTATGGCAGCAATTATGGAGAATTATCAGAACGCGGATGGCTCCGTTACTGTTCCTGAGGTGCTTCGCCCTTACATGGGTGGCATTGAGGTTATTCGTCCAGAATAGTTTCTCTTTTTAATCAAAATTGATTCAATTTCTGAAATGGTCTTCAAAAAATTGTGGAGACCATTTCTTTTATTGATTTATAGAACATATGTTCTATAAATCAACTATACTGAGGATGACAAAGTAGAAAAGGAAGAGGTAGAAATGAAGAATAGAGTTGGAGTAAAAGAAAGAGTTGTTATTCGGCAGTTAGTTCAGGGAGAAGAAGCAGAAATAGGATTTGGGAATAAGGAGTTTTATTCAGAGATTCAAATAGCGCCAGATCAAGTTGAAGTGTTAAGAAATTGGATTTCACTTAAAGGAAGAGTTGGACTTAAAGATTTGGATCCGCAAGAGTATTTAGATGTTATAGCAGCGGAAACATGTATGGCAGAAGTAATGGATGAGCTTGATGAGGCTCATATTTTGTACAGTTATCTGTATGCAAATTCTTCTGGAGAAGTAGCTTTAAGACCGGTTAGATAATAAAAAAGAGCTCCTGAAGGAGCTCCTAAGTTCAAGTGGTGCGGCGTATAGGATTCGAACCTATGACGCCCTGATTCGTAGTCAGGTCCTCTATCCAGCTGAGGTAACGCCGCGTGCAAGTAGATAGAATGCCATTTTCCAGTAAAAAATGCAAGACTAATCTTAGAAAAAAGTTCTTCTCGGTAAGAAAAAAGCTCGTTGCGGTGATGCAACGAGCAGAAAATTCTGGCGGAGAGCTGGGGATTCGAACCCCAGATGGGCTTGGGGCCCATACTCGCTTAGCAGGCGAGCACCTTCGGCCTCTCGGTCAGCTCTCCAAAATGGGTGCTTGTGAATGATACCCCGAACTGGCGCCACTCACAAGGGGGTGCGGACGAAAAGTTGGACCGTCAAGGGCGGTCGGATTGGAGTTCACATGTATAGCAAAGAGAACGTAGAGCTGTTTTTGCTCATTCACAGAATCTCCACGTCTAGCCTTCTGATAGAAGTATGTAAACGAGCTACTTAAATGAAGTACGTAGGTTTTATAGTTTTCGAGGGACTGTTTAGAGAGGCTGCTAGAAATGCGCCAAGTTGGTCTTGAGTCGACCAAACTTGCTGCAAATTTGGTAAATGCACGTATGGCAAGCTAAGAGAAACCTAGCAACTTCTAGGTGTCGACAAGAACTTTGGATAAGGAGCTTTGGGAGGACTCGAGTATGACTCTATCATTCCCAGATAAAGGCTCGTGCCTCAAAAGGACGAAGTATGAGCGCATCTGCATCGGTTACGGTGTTGGGATAGTTACCAATAAGGACGTCAGACCCATCGATTTCAGCTTTCGGCGCACAGCGAACCTTTTGGTCAGAGAAGTTTGCAAAGACGCGCACGCAACAGCTATCCAAGGTACGCTCGTAGGCAATGACCTTCTCGCCAGCGGAGTCGATAAAGCAAACATCTCCCTCGCTGATAACGGGATGAGTTTTTCGAAGAACAATGAGCTTTTGATAGAAGGAGAATATCGAGTCAGGATCGCCAACTTCTGCAGCAGCATTGATGATGGTGTGGTTGTCGGGAATGCCAATCCACGGTGTACCGGAAGTGAAACCTGCGGTTTTTGAGGCATCCCATTGAACGGGTGTGCGCCCATTGTCGCGGGAGCGCTCGGAGATGATATGGAGCGCTTCTTTGGGGGAGCAGCCCCGATCCTGAAGGATCTTAAAGTAATTGAGGGACTCCACGTCTCGATACTGTGTGATATTGGTAAATCCCGCATTGGTCATACCCAGCTCTTCTCCCTGGTAAATATAGGGAGTTCCGCGCAGAAGATGTGCGGTGACGGCAAGCAGTTTGCTGGACATTTCCCAGTAGTGCTCGGTATCGCCAAAGCGAGAATTCGGACGAGGCTGATCGTGATTGGCCCAAAACAGCGCATTCCAGCCTCCACCTGCCGTAATCTGTTCTTGCCACGATTTCAACAGCTCACGAAGCTTGCCGATATCCGGCTCTTTGAGCGACCACTTGTCTCCGTTGAGGTAATCAACCTTAAGGTGATGAAACGAGAAGGTCATGGCAAGCTCATGGTCAGCCGGATTGGAATAGCGTATGCAGTTTTCAATTGAGGTGGAGCTCATTTCACCGACGGTCATCAGCCCGTCGATACCACCGCGCTTGACGAGTTCCTGCAGGTATTCGTGGACATGTGGCCCGTCGGTGTAAAAGCGCCTGCCGTCTCCTATGGCGTCGTCCTCAAAGACATCTGGCTTGGAAATGAGATTAACAACGTCAAAGCGAAAACCATCAACGCCTTTGTTGTGCCAGAAACTCACTATGTCGGCAAGCTCGGCTCGGACGCTTGGGTTGTCCCAGTTGAGATCCGCCTGTGAGGCGTCAAAGAGATGGAGATACCACTTATGAAGTGTGGGAACCCACTCCCATGCGCTTCCGCCAAACTTGGACTTCCAGTTTGTTGGCGGCGTGTTGGGGTTGCCATCGACAAAGGTATAGTAGGCAAGGTATTGAGGATCGCCGCTAAGTGCCCGCTGAAACCATGGATGCTCGGTTGATGTGTGGTTAAAGACCATGTCGAGCATCAGCTTGATACCGTGCTTTTTTGCTTCGGCTGAAAGTTCGTTGAAGTCAGCCATGGTGCCAAAGAGAGGCTCGACGTTGCGGTAATCTGCAACGTCGTAGCCATTGTCATGTTGGGGTGAAACAAAAAACGGAGTAAGCCACAGATAGTCAACGCCGAGTTTTTGCAGGTAGTCAAGACGTTGCGTGATGCCGGGAAGGTCTCCGATGCCGTCTCCGTTTGAATCGTTAAAGGAGCGGACGTAGATTTGATACACAACCTTGGTGCCGAGAAACTCAGCGCGCGTATAAGCGCCCTTGGGATTGCTTGTTACTCGTGAAGATTGCCCTGACATATCCGCTCCTCTTACAGGTTTTATTAGGCCGAAAGGGCACTGTTTTTCTCGCCATCAAGCGTGACGACATTGGTATCGATACCTTTATCAATACCTTGGCGTTTGCCGATGGTGAATGTAAGAACAAATGGAACCACTACAGCGATGGCCATGCAAACGGCGAAGATGCCGATAAACTCGGGGCGAATTGAAAGAATTCCGGGGAGTCCACCAACGCCAATGGAGAGAGCGTTGACACCAAAGGCCGTACAGACACCTCCTGCAATGGAACTGCCAATCATAGCGCATACGAAGGGGAAACCGTATTTGAGGTTGACGCCAAACATAGCGGGTTCGGTAACGCCAAGGTAGCAAGAGATGATGGAAGGGATGTTTACCTGCTGAGCATTTTCGTCATGCTTCTGAAGGACAGACATGGCGAGAACCGATGAACCCTGAGCAATATTGGAAAGTGCGATCATGGGCCACAGTGGAGTGCCATAGTTATTGGAACTTGCAATAAGCTGCATGTCAACGGCATTGGACATGTGGTGCAAGCCAGTGATGACAAGGGGAGCATATACGGCGCCAAAGATAAGGCCAAAGAGCCATGCAAACGGACTTGTGATGCCTGCGAGAACAATGTTTCCGATCCAAGATCCGATGGTCCAGCCAATGGGGCCAAGCACGAAGTGAGCAGCCATAACGGCAAGCAAAAGTGAGCAGAAGGGCACTACGATCATCTGAATGACGGATGGCGTGATTTTCTTAAAGAATCGCTCGAGGTAGTTGAAGGTAATCGCAGCGAGAATAGCGGGGATAACTTGAGCCTGATATCCAATCATGCGGACCTGCGCGAAGTCAAAATTCCATGTATGGGTAGCCCAATCAGCGGCGGTTGCTCCTGAAACAGCATAGGCATTCATGAGCTGGCCGGAAACGAGGGTGAGGCCAAGCACAATGCCGAGCATGGGGGTCCCGCCCATTTTCTTTGTGATTGACCAGCAAATGCCTACAGGGATGCCGGCATGGAAGACTGCCTCGCCAATAAGCCACAAGAAGTTATATACGCCCGTCCAGAAGACGGAAAGCGAAGCGAGGGTCTGGTTGCCTTCAGGTCCAAAGTAGGGCATCTCGCCAAGCACGTTTCGGAAGCCAAGAATAAGGCCGCCGGTAATGATTGCGGGAATCAGGGGAGCAAAGACCTCGGCAATGGCTCCCATGGCTCGCTGCAAAATGTTTGTGTTTTGAAGGGCGGCTGATTTGACGTCTTGTTTTGAAGCCTCACTTACGCCAGAAATACCGACAAAGGTGTCGTAAAAGTCGGCGACGTCATTGCCGATAATAACTTGAAACTGGCCGGCTTGCGTGAAACTTCCTTTAACGGATGCAAGCTTTTCAATGGCAGCCACATCCGCTTTTGAAGGATCTTTCAAGGCAAATCGCATGCGTGTCATACAGTGTGAAGCCGCAGCAATGTTGTCTTTGCCGCCAACGAGCTCGAGGAGTTCACGAGCATCATGGTCGAACTTTGCCATCTTTCCTCTTTTCCTCGTGGAACTAACTTATGCAAATAAGTTAGTTCATCGGAGCAATTTCTTTGGCGGAAAATGAAAAATCGACAGTTTCGTATTGCTGAGCGGTATAAATTTGCCTATAAACGTCTTATGCAGATGATTTGGATAAGTAGGTGATATGCTGTTTTTGGTGAAAAAATATAAAATAATTGCAACTAAACAGCGATGGAGATATGCATGAAGGCAATTTATGATGAGATTTATAGGAATCTTTTAGGAAAAATAGAGCGAGGAGAATATCCCTATCAGACCTATATTCCATCTGAGGCGAATCTTATAAAAGAATACAGTTGCTCTCACAATACGCTCAGAAAGGCAATTGCACTTTTAACGCAGCAAGGGGCACTGCAGCCCGTACATGGCAAAGGGGTGCGCGTTATTTACCAAAAGCGCCCGCGAGCTCTTTTTGAGCTGGGAGGTATTGAAACATTTCAAGAGGCATCCAAGCGCAATCAACTCGATACGGAAACACGGGTTCTCAAGTTTGAACGTATTGTTGCCGATAAAGACTTCGCACGCTACACCGGATTTGGTGAGGGCGATGAGCTTTTATATGTTGTTCGAGTGAGGGTTGTAGGCTCTAAAGCATCGATTCTTGACTGCAATTATTTCCGAGCAAGTCTTGTACCAGGCTTAACTCCTGATATAGCTCAGTTTTCAATCTATGACTATATCGAGAAGACCCTCAATATGCAGATTGCAACCAGCAAACGAACCGTTACCGTTGAGCGTGTTACCCGAGAAGATCAAGACTGTCTCGATCTTGACGGTGCAGATTACCTGGCCGTGGTAACCGGGCAAACATTCAATTTCCAAGGCGAGATGTTTGAGTTTACGCAGTCAAAGCACCGTCCAGATTACTTCTCGTTTTTTACGGTTGCTCGTCGCGAGATATAGCAATGGTGAATCGCGTGCCTACACCTTTGCGCGAGAGCACGTCGACAGAGCCGTCATGACTGTCAACGATCCACTTTGCAATAGAGAGGCCGAGGCCGGACCCGTCGTTATTTTCCGCACGGGCTCTGTCGGCGCGCCAAAACCGCTCAAAAATATGTGAAACCGCTGCGTCGGATATGCCAACACCTTTATCTTGTATAGATACACGGACGTACTTCTCGTCATATGAAACGTCAAATGTAATGGATGTATTCGAAGGAGAATAGCGGGCGGCATTGTGGACAATGATTCTCAGGCATTGTTTGAGCAGCGCGATATCGCCAACAACTTGATAGTGCGGTTCATTCATAAACGTTGCGTCAAAGTCCAGGACATAGCGATGGTCAGGGTCAATCATCTCGGACTCTTCCCATACGTCATAGGCAAGCCGTGCAAAATTTACGTGAGCCGTGGTAAGGGTATTTCTGCCGGCATCGCCTCGTGCAAGAAAGAGCAGCTGTTCAACGAGCTCATGCATGTGCTCGCTTTCGGATTTCAATGCGGCGATAGATTCATCAAGAACCGCCTCGTCAGTTTTTCCCCAGCGATCAAGCATATCGGCATACCCGCGAATAACCGCAATGGGGGTGCGCAATTCGTGGCTTGCGTCATTCACAAAACATGTGAAAAATGCTCAACAACCACGTTTTTTCGGTGAGCGTGAAGTGCATCCCAGGAAAAGCGATTTACAACTTGTGCTGCAGAAAGAGTTTCATCCTTTTCCGCAAGACCTATGCAATAAGCCAAAAAGCCAAGAATTTCTTCTGGTGTTTTTCCTTGAGCTCTAAGGGCACCAAGATCTAAGTCACGGTCACGTTTGGAAAGCCTTCTACCATCCGGTGCAACAAGTAAGGGGAGGTGAGCGTATGTGGGATGAGAAAGACCAAGTGTGTCTTGTAAATAAAGTTGTCTAGGTGTCGAGGAGAGAAGATCCGATCCTCTGACTACTTCAGTTATGCCCATATCAGCATCGTCCACTACCACAGCAAGCTGATAAGCAAAGATTCCGTCTGCACGTTGGACAATAAAGTCTCCACATGATTCAGCAAGGTTTTGAGATATTGGACCATAGACTTTGTCTTCAAATGTGTAGTTCTTATTAGAAACTCGCATACGTGTTGCTGGAATTTTATGTTTTGAGAGTTCTTCACGCTCAGACTGGCTTAGATTGCTGCAAGTTCCTGCATAGATATACGTACCGTCGCTGGCATGAGGGGCCTGCGCGACGTGTAAGTCTGCTCGGGAGCAAAAGCAAGGATATAGGAGCCCCTGCTGTTTTAATCTTAAAAGAGCCTCTTGGTAGAGCTCTGTACGCTTACTTTGGTAGAACGGGCCTCTGTCCCAATCTAGCCCCAACCACTGCAGGTCATCAAGAAGATAGGAGGTATATTGAGGGTTATGAGCGCGAATATCTAAGTCTTCGATGCGAAGAATAAAGTTGCCATTTTGGGAACGAGTACTAGCCCAAGCCATAAGCGCTGAGAAAACGTTACCAAGATGCATTCTTCCGGAAGGAGTGGGCGCAAACCTTCCAACGCAAGGGTTCATTCTTAGAGATCTCCTGCATAGATATAAGCAAATCCAAAGTCTTTTGTTGATGATTTGACAGCCGCTTTGTCTTTACATGTAAGACCCTTGTGCTGATAGAAGCCAAAGTCACAGCTATCATCAGTTGCAAGAAAATAATGCTTGGCTCCCTGTTCTTTCATAAAGTTCAAAATGTAGGAGAAGAGCATGCCTCCAATGCCCTGGCTTTTTATAGCAGGGTTAACACAGAACAGGGTAATCTCCCATTTAGGATTGTTAGTGTCTGTGTTCCAATATTTGTGAACTAGACCAGATTCGACATCGCCAAAGACCTCATGATCCTCAAAATCTTCTGCGCTGAATAGTTTTTTAGCTTTTGTGGTTGCCTCATTTTCTAGTTTTTGCCATTTTTTATAATCGGCTGGAGTTTCTCCGTTTGAGCAAAAAATAAGACCAAGTATTTGGTCGCCTTGTTTTGCTACAAAGCGATGAGTAGAAACGCTAATAAAATAGGCGATATCAATAGTCGCAAGGGAGTGACTTTCATCTTTTGACTCTTCACCATCCAAGTACCAGACGCGTTCAAAGATTGATATGAGCTCCGGTAAGTCAGCATCTTCAAAGGGGACTATGATGGGAGTATCAATAGACATATGAAATAGTTCCTTTCGTGTGTTTTACATCGGAAGATTATAGAATAGTTTCAAGTTTGTTTACATCTAGTACGTAGTGTTTTGCAGCTGATAGTCTGTAAGTGTTTCTGATAGCAAGTGTCAAACACAAAGGAGCGGCAATGGCTGAGGCCCCTATCAAACGTGCGCTAATTTCGGTAACAGATAAAACGGGTATTGTTGAATTTGCACAAACTCTTACTAAAGAGTTTGGTGTTGAAGTAATTTCAACAGGTGGAACCGCAAAAACCCTTGAAGAGGCTGGTGTCCCCGTAGTTCCTATTGAGTCTTATACCGGATTTCCAGAAATGATGGACGGTCGTGTTAAGACGCTGCATCCTCGTGTTCATGGTGGTCTTTTATGCCGTAGAGATAATTCCGGTCATGTCGCAGACGCAGAGAATAATGGTATTGGCATGATTGACCTGGTCTGCGTTAATCTCTATGAGTTTGAGAAGACTGTAGCTGATCCATCAGTAACTCTTGAAAATGCAATTGAGCATATCGATATCGGTGGACCTTCAATGCTCCGCTCTGCTGCAAAGAATAATGATTTTGTTACGGTTGTTGTTGATCCGGCAGATTATGGTCGTGTTCTTGATGAGATGCGTGTCCATGACGGTGCAACTACAAGGGCTTCTCGCCAGCAGCTGGCTTTGAAGGTATTTAAGACAACGGCTGCATACGATGGCGCTATTGCCGCATACCTTTCTGGTGTTGTTGAAGCAGAGCAAAGTAAATTCCCAGAGACTTTGCTGGTAAAGGCAACAAAGGAGCAAGATCTTCGTTACGGAGAAAATCCTCAGCAGTCCGCAGCGTTTTACAAGATGCCTGGCGCTCCTGCACACTCCCTAGCAAATGCTCAGCAACTTCAGGGTAAGCCTTTGTCTTACAACAATTTGTTGGATACCGATGCAGCTTGGGCGGCTGTTCGTGAGTTTGATGATCCATCAGTCATTATTTTGAAGCATCAGAATCCTTGTGGTTCTGCAACAGCAGAAAATGTTATTGAGGCATATGACCGGGCATTTGCTTGTGATCCTCTTTCTGCATTTGGTGGAATTATTGCAGTGAACAGAGAAGTTCCACTGGAGTTTGTGGAGCATTTTGCAGATATCAATAAGCAGTTTGTTGAGGTTCTTATTGCATCAAGTTTCACGGAAGAGGCTCTTGAGCGACTGTCAAAGAGAACAAATCTTCGCGTATTAGCTACGGGCGGAATCGATAGAAGTCGTGAGCTCGAAATGAGAACTGTTGATGGTGGTCTTTTAGTGCAAGACCTTGATCATGCTGATGAAACTGCGGATAGCTTTGAGGTTGTCACAAAGCGTCAACCAACTTCAGAAGAGTTGTCTGATTTGGTATTTGCTTGGAAGGTCTGTAAGACCGTTAAGTCTAATGCAATTCTGGTCGCAAAAGATCAGGCTGGAATTGGTATGGGACCAGGTCAGCCCAACCGTGTTGATGCTGCTCTTCTCGCATGTGAGCGTGCTGAAGCAGCTTGCGAGCGTATGGGAATTGATTCAAAGAACCTTGTGGCTGCATCTGACGCATTCTTCCCATTCCGAGATAACGTTGACACGCTGGCAGCTCATGGCGTAACAGCTATTATTCAGCCAGGTGGATCAGTTAGAGACGATGAATCCATTGCTGCTTGTGATGAATATGGTATTGCAATGGTGTTTACGGGAAAGCGACACTTTAGGCACTAATCTGCTAAGTCGGGACTAGCAGTCAATACTATAAAAATTGGGGGAGGATACTGTGGACCAGGAAGAGTTAAAAGCAGCTCAGAAGTTTGAGCTTGATAATCCAGAACTTGTTTGTCGCTGGAGACTGGCTGGAGGAGCTCTTCCTCTTGATAACAGGCACTTACGTGCGCTGAGTAGACGAATAGTTGCTCAAAAAGAAGTTTCTCCGCACTTGATTGCTTGGGCTAAGCAACACATTGAGGGAACGCTTAAAGAAGGATCACAAGAGTATCCAGATGGCGTTCTAATGATTTTGCTTGAAAGTAATGGCCAGGCTGCTATGACCGTTGGGCCTTATCAGTCTTTGGAGGAGAGATCTGTTCTGTCTCTTGCAGGACGTGCAAGAATTTCACAGCGAGAAGAGCAGCAAACTCATTGTGCACCAGAGGTACTCTGGCTGGTAAAGGACGGAAGGATTATCGTTGGCACCTCAGAAGAAAGTGTTCAATCTGGAGCTACAAGTTTGGTGCTTGATTTAGCACAGACTCTTCATGAGCCAATAGAGTTTAACCCAGATGTTGTTGCACAGATATTTGATGGAACTGTTGAATTTGATGAAGCTTTTCTTACATCAGATGAACACGGAATCGTATGTGCCTCTGATGCTGAAGGCCAGATAGGAGAGCGTTTTTTATTTGGTTACAAGAAGCTTTGTGAAATTAAAGCTTCAAAGTAATCAGAAGAGGCATGAGATTTAAGAGCATTTAAAAGCGCAATCAATGCGTGATAAAACTATTGTGCGTTGATTGCTCACGTAAAAATCTGTTTAGTTTTTAGACAGATGGCTGTTTGCGTACTTGAATATTTTGTTGAGTTACAAAAAAGTTGTACTTTATTGTTATGTTTATTTTGCAATTTCGCAGGTAGAAATTCCTACCTAAAAATAGGTATTTATTGGCTTGTATTTCTGATTTGTTTCATTGTTTTTTTGCGCAATAATAAAAGCATTATGCGACCGCTGCCGGCCGAACTATGAAACCTGTTTCCGTAGTCACCCAGGGTCTACAGCTTTATTTTGGATCGCACAGACGCATACTGTGAGAAATCACAGATTAGGCAAGGAGAGGAAATGGCAAGAAAGTTTAAGTCCATGGACGGTAACAACGCCGCGGCTTACGTGTCGTATGCGTTTACTGAGGTAGCGGGCATTTACCCAATTACCCCATCAAGTCCAATGGCAGACTATGTTGACCAGTGGTCCGCTCAGGGCGTAAAGAACATCTTTGGCACAACCGTCAAGGTTGTCGAGATGCAGTCCGAGGCTGGCGCAGCTGGTGCTGTTCACGGTTCTCTTGGTTCGGGTGCTCTGACCACTACTTACACCGCTTCTCAGGGTCTCTTGCTCATGCTTCCAAACATGTACAAGATTGCCGGCGAGCAGCTTCCTGGTGTTTTCCACGTCAGCGCACGTACCGTTGCAACCCATGCATTGAACATCTTTGGCGATCACTCTGATGTTATGGCTACTCGTCAGACTGGTTTTGCACTTCTCGCAGAAGGCAACGTCCAGGAGGTTATGGATCTGGCTCCTGTTGCTCACCTCGCAGCAATTAAGGGCAAGGTTCCATTTGTTAACTTCTTCGACGGCTTCCGTACTTCTCACGAGATTCAGAAGGTTGCTGTTTGGGATTATGCTGACCTGGCTGAGATGTGTGATATGGATGCTGTTCAGGCATTCCGTGATCACGCACTGAACCCAGAGCATCCAGCAAGCCGTGGTTCCCACGAGAACGGCGATATCTTCTTCCAGCACCGCGAGGCATGCAACGAGGTTTATAACCAGCTGCCAGCAGTCGTTGAAGACTACATGAACAAGATCAACGCTAAGCTTGGTACTGATTACGGTCTGTTCAACTACTACGGTGCAGAAGACGCTGATCGCGTTGTTATCTGCATGGGTTCCTTCTGCGATACCCTTGAAGAGGTTATCGATTACCTGAATGCTCATGGCGAGAAGGTCGGTCTGGTTAAGGTCCGCCTCTATCGTCCATTCTCTGTAAAGCACTTTGTTGATGTTCTTCCTGAGTCCGTCAAGAAGATTGCTGTTCTCGACCGTACCAAGGAGCCAGGCTCCGTTGGTGAGCCTCTCTACGAGGACGTTGTTTCTTCTCTCTATGAGGCTGGTCGTACAGGCATTAAGGTTGTTGGCGGTCGTTATGGCCTTGGTTCCAAGGACACCCCACCATCATCTGCATTTGCAATCTTTGAGGAGCTCAAGAAGGATAATCCTCAGCGCGAGTTCACCATTGGTATTGTTGACGATGTTACCAATCTGTCTCTCCCAGAGGATCCTGAGGCTCCTAACACTGCAGCTGAGGGCACCATTGAGTGCAAGTTCTGGGGTATCGGCGGCGACGGTACCGTTGGTGCTAACAAGAACTCCATTAAGATTATTGGTGACCACACCGATAAATATGTTCAGGCATACTTCCAGTATGACTCCAAGAAGACTGGCGGCATTACCATCAGCCACCTGCGTTTCGGTGATCACAAGATTCGTTCTCCTTACTATGTCACCAAGGCAGACTTTGTTGCATGCCACGTCCCTGCATATATCATCAAGGGCTACAAGATGGTCCGCGATGTCAAGCCTGGCGGTACTTTCCTGGTCAACTGCCAGTGGGATGCAGAGGAGTTTGCACACCACCTGCCAGCAGAGGCAAAGCGCTACATTGCTAAGAACAACATCAACGTTTATCTGATTAATGCAATTGACCTTGCCAAGGAAATTGGTATGGGTAAACGCACTAACACTATTCTTCAGTCTGCATTCTTTGCTCTTGCAAAGGTTCTCCCAGAGGCAGACGCACTTCAGTACATGAAGGATGCTGCAACTCACTCTTACCTGAAGAAGGGTCAGAACGTCGTCGATATGAACCACAAGGCAATCGACGCCGGCGCTACCGCATTTACTAAGATTGAGATTCCTGCTGATTGGGCTTCTGCAGAGGATGCTCCTAGCACAATCACCCTTGAGGGTCGTGAGGCTCTGCTCAAGCAGGTTCGCGACATCATGACACCAGTCTCTCGTATGGAGGGTGACGCACTTCCTGTTTCCGCATTTAAGAACCACGTTGACGGTCAGTTTGAACTTGGCGCTGCTGCGTATGAGAAGCGTGGCATTGCTGTTGTTGTTCCTGAGTGGAACGTCGAGAAGTGCATCCAGTGTAACCAGTGCGCTTATGTCTGCCCACACGCAGTCATTCGTCCATTCGTCCTTACCGACGAAGAGGTTGCTGCTGCACCAGCACAGTCTCAGTTCAAGGATGCCGTTGGTCCTAAGGCTAAGGGCTACAAGTTTGAGATTGCTATTTCTCAGCTCGACTGTACTGGTTGCTCCAACTGCGTCTACATCTGCCCTGCAGATGCTCTGACCATGAAGCCAATCGAGGAGCAAGAGTCCAAGCAGGAGATCTTTGATTACGCAGTTAATCACGTCTCCGAGAAGACCGAGCTTGTCGCTAACAACGTTAAGGGATCCCAGTTCAAGAAGCCTCTTCTTGAGTTCTCTGGTTCCTGCGCAGGCTGCGCTGAGACCAGCTATGGTCGTCTGGTTACTCAGCTCTTCGGCGATCGTATGTACATCTCCAACGCAACTGGTTGCTCCTCTATTTGGGGTAACCCAGCTTCCTGCTCACCATTCACTACCGATGCAAATGGTCACGGTCCGGCATGGAACAACTCCCTCTTCGAGGACAACGCTGAGCACGGTATGGGTCTGATGCTTGGTCACCAGGCACAGCAGAAGCGTCTTCTCGAGCTTGCTCAGCAGCTTGTCGATGAGGACGGCGCATCTCAGGACCTCAAGGATGCTGCTAAGGCATGGATTGAGTCCGTCAACGACGCAGCCCTCTCGAAGGAAGCTTCCAAGACTTTTGTGGTTGAGCTTGCTAAGTCTGACCTTGCAACAGCTAAGGAAATCCTTGCTAACAAGAGCTTCCTCACCAAGAAGTCCTTCTGGATCTTCGGTGGCGACGGTTGGGCATACGACATCGGCTTCGGTGGCCTTGACCACGTTCTTGCTTCCGGCGAGGATATCAACGTCTTTGTCTTCGACACTGAGGTTTATTCCAACACCGGTGGTCAGTCCTCTAAGGCTTCCCGTCTTGGCCAGGTTGCACAGTTCGCTGCAGCTGGTAAAGACATCAAGCAGAAGAACCTTGCTGAGATCGCTATGACTTACGGTTACGTCTATGTTGCTCAGGTCTCCATGGGCGCAAACCTCCAGCAGACCCTCAAGGCAATTGCCGAGGCAGAGGCTTATCCAGGACCATCCCTCATCATCGGTTACTCCCCATGTGAGATGCACTCCATTAAGGGTGGCATGGCTCACGCACAGGAGGAGATGAAGAAGGCAGTCGATACTGGCTACTGGAACCTCTATCGCTTCAACCCATCTGCACCAGCAGGTAAGAAGTTCACGCTCGACTCTAAGGCACCTAAGGGTGGCTACCAGGAGTTCCTGATGAACGAGGCTCGTTACAGCCGACTCACCCGCGAGTTCCCAGAGCACGCAGAGAAGCTCTTCAAGGAGAACGAGGAAGCCGCAATGGCTCGCTACGATCACCTTGTACGCCTCTCCGAGCTCTATGCAGCAGAGAAGAAGGAGCAGCCTGAGGAGTAAGGCAACTTACTTTCACGGAGCTTTGGCCGAGCCAGGATGTCCTGGCTCGGCTTTTTTATGCGACATTTTTGACGAGAAGACCTGTGTTCTTCAAGCCCTTCTCGTGAGGTGATAAACTAGAGAGACTTTGCTCACGATGGGAGTTACTGTGGCACAAAAAAAGAGCAGATTATTTCCTGTAGCTTTTCTCGCTGCTAAAGCAACACTTGCAGCACTTAAGTTGACTAATCACGAAGGTGGAACTCTACCAGGATTTATTGCGGAGGCCATTGACCCTGCATTTTTAGGGGATATCGCTAAGCCAGAACAGGTTGTCTTTATCACAGGTACTAATGGCAAGACAACCACTAATAACTTGCTCAACGATCTTCTCGCTGATAACGGTTATCAGACTGTTACTAATCGCGTTGGCGGTAATATTTCTAGTGGTTTTGCAAGCTCATTTGCAAAGAACGCCACATGGAAGGGCGCTTCAAAGACTAAGCTTGCAGTTATGGAGTTTGATGAGCTCTCTGGACCTCGCATTTTTCCTTATTTGCAGCCTGATATTTTGTCCGTTACTAATTTGTTCCGCGATACGTTTTCTCGCAGTGCAACGCCAGACTATGTGTTTGACGTTATGGATAAGGGTATCCCTGCTTCAACTCATCTGATTTTGAACGCAGATGACATGATTAGCTGCAGACTTGCCCCTCAATGTACTCATCGTACGTATTACTCAATTGCAAGGTTGGCTGATGATACTGCGGATCCTGTAGGCATTGTTTCAGACCTTACCGCATGTCCAAAATGTGGCGGCAAGCTCAAGTGGGATTACGCTCATCTCAGACATCTTGGCCACGCAACTTGCGAGGAATGCGGGTATACCAATCCAACTCCTGATTATGAGGTTATCTCAGTAGAGCCAGAGACTGGCAAGTTTGTGGTCAAAGAACACTGCCACGAGGGTGCACCAACGTACGAATATAAGCTCAACAGCTACTCTATCGTTAACCTCTACAACCTGTTTGTAGCTATTGTTACCGCGCGTGAGATGGGTCTTGCGCCTGCAACTATCGCCGCGTCTTTGCAGCGCGTTAACATTGCTTCTTCCAGGTATAACGAGATTGATTACAACGGTCGTCGCCTTATTAGCATGGCTTCTAAGGGCGAGAATGACACGGCAACCTCAGTTACTATTGATATCCTGCGCAAACAACCAGGCGATAAGGCAATTATCATCATGATTGCTGATGCATATATGGCAAAAGCTAAGGACCAGACAGAGTACATTGGCTGGTACTACCAGACCGACTTTGAGTTCCTGCAAGATCCAAGTGTTAAGCAGGTCATTATTTACGGTGATACATCACTTGATCTGCAGCTCAGACTCAGACTTGCGGGCGTTGATCCTGCTAAGACCTTTGTAGCAAACTCTCCTGAAGAGACTGCTGACCTGGTTGATCTCAATGCTTGCCAACACGTTTTCTATGCACATGGCCTCTACAACGGTGGTATTGCTGATATCAGCAGAAACCGTATCATTGAGCGCTTAAAACAGATGGAGGCCTCCAATGAGTAATCCAGCAACTAAGATTGAGATTCTTTATCCAGAGTATGGCAACCAGGGTGGAGATAACGGAAATGCTCTCTACCTGGAGGCTTGTCTCCCAAAAGAGAACTTTGTGTATACCTCTCATGCCGCGACGCCTTACTTTGTGGAACATACACCGTCAGCAATCATCATGGGTGGCATGACAGAGGCTCAGCAAGAGCTTATTATTTCTCGCCTCATGCCTTACAAGGATAGACTGGCTGAACTGGCTGATCAGGGCGTCCCTATGCTGTTTACCGGTAACGCTTCAGAGCTTTTTGGCGAGAAAATCGTTAATCCAGACGGCTCTGAAATTAAAGGCTTGGGTTTGTTCAAATTCACGACTACTCGTTATATGCCTCAGCGCTTCCACGACGTTCAGGTGGGAGAGTTTGATCCCGGCAACGGCAAAGAGCCTTTTACTGTTGTTGGCTTTAAGATGCAGTTCACGCTTACTGAGGGAGATAACTCCAACTGCCATTTTCTTAAAAATAAGGTAGGTTTTGGCATCAATAAAGAAAGCAAGTTGGAAGGTTTCCGACGCAAGAACGCTATTGCCACCTGGCTTATTGGTCCGCTGCTTCCACTCAACCCTTACCTCACACGTTGGATTTTGGATATGGCGGGTGAAAAAGACACTCCTCTTGCCTTTGAAGAAGAGGCTATTGCTGCATATCAAAAGCATGCTCGCGAGATGGTCTATCCAGGAATGCATTTGCATTACTAGTTCAAAATTTTATGCAACTGAGCGCGTATGGCGAGAAACCCTATGCGCTTTATAGTGTCACATTATAGTGAGCTTATATCCAATGGTTTAAATACGCTGCAGGTCATAGGTGTAGTTTTTTTGCAGAACTAACGCACGCCTAGGTAGCTCATTTGCTCATATATGCTTTTCGTCGTATTATGAAACAAGTTTTTAGAGTTAAACAAGGGGAATGTTTTGCCACAGGTTTCTTCAGCTTATGCAACAAAACAGCGCGCTCAGCGCCTTGCACGTATTGGTATCATTGCAGCTCTTTACGCAGCGCTTACGCTTGCAACCCTTCTCTTCTTAGGCGGTCTGGCCTGGGGTCCCGTGCAGTTCCGTATTTCTGAGGCAGTCGTTGTCATTGCACTTTTTACTGCTGATGCAATTCCAGGACTTACACTCGGTTGCGTTATCGCCAACCTTGCGAATATGGTTATTTCCGGCACGGGAGCTTTAGGATTGCTAGACGTTGTTTTTGGTTCCTTAGCAACTGCCCTTGGTGCATGGTTTACCTGGAAGAACAGAAAAAATGTGCCGCTCGCCCTTCTCGGACCAGTGCTTGCAAATGCGGTTATTGTTTCTGCGTATCTTCCAATTTTGCTTCAGGGGTTGGGATTTTACACAATTCCATTTACTACTATAGAGCTTGATGGATCGTATCCTCTTATGTTCTTGTTTGGCTTTATTACCACAGGACTCGGAGAGGCTGTTGTTCTTTATGTACTTGGTGTGCCTTTAGCTCGTGCACTTAAGCATTCGCCTTTGCCTCAGCAGCTTGCTTTTTCTGAGGGTTCTACCACAGAATCAGTAGGGAACTAGATAGCTATGCAGGGGCTTGCTCAGTATATGCAGAGGTCAACCAAGGTGGTCTTGGTCCTTTTTGCCTGTGTATTGCTGGGTTTGCTTTCTTGGAGTGTCGTAACAGACAATCTGTTTGCCGCTCTTGTTGCGGGCGGAGGACTTGCCACGGTCATTGTTCTTGGCGGTACTACTCAGCCTGGTAATGAACATACTAGATCTCAAGAAACAGAACGCACACTTGAGGTTGCGTCAAAGACGCTTAAGACTTTACGTGGTGGATTGTCACAAGAAACAGCACCAACTATCTGTACTTTATTGCTTTCAGAAACTTCAGCTGCCGCTATCTCTATTACCGATACGGAGTACGTATTGGGTTTTGAGGGAGATATTGCAACTGCACATGTACCTGGATCAAAAGTTGTTGGTCCTGCAACTGAGGTTTTGGAAAGTGGGCGCATGGAGACGTTTGTCTCGGTTGACAGTCGCCAGCAGGTGCTAAAAAGGCGAGGTGGTTTTGGAAATGGTGGCAGTTCCTTTGGCATTATTGTTCCGTTGATTGTTCAGGATCGCCCTGTCGGAACCATCAAACTGTATTATCGCCGCGGTATTGAAATTGATCGCACGCAGTTGGCAATCGCTGAGGGCTTGGGTGAGCTTCTCTCCACACAACTTTCATCTTACGAGCTTGATCGTCAGGCAGAACTGACCGCTCGGGCCGAGGTCAAAGCCTTGCAGGCTCAAATTAATCCGCATTTCCTGTTTAATACGCTCAATACCATTGCATCTCTTACGCGTACAAATCCTAATAAGGCACGAGACTTGCTTCGTGAGTTTTCTGTGTTTTATCGTCGCACACTTGAGAGTTCTCAAGGCTCGCTCATTCCGCTTTCTCAGGAATTGACACAAACACGCAGGTATTTGACAATTGAAAAAGCCCGTTTTGGAGAAGAACGTATCCAGGAGTCTGAGCATGTTGACGAGGGATGCGAAGACATTCAGGTCCCGTCTTTTTTGATTCAGCCTATTGTTGAGAATGCAGTGAGGCATGCCATGAAAGATGAAGGCGCACTCCATATTGACATCCACGTCGCACGCGACGAAGATGATATTCTTATATCTGTTGCTGATGATGGTCTTGGAATGGATGAAGAGACTGTTTCTCGCTTGCTTAATGGTCAAGGCCCTACTCCGCACAATTCTTCGGGGAGAAGTGAAGGTACGGGTATTGCCATTAAGAACGTAGCTGAGCGAGCTGAGCGCTTCTACGCTGCTGGATCTGGCATGGAAATCATGTCTAAGCCAGGTCAGGGCACGTGCGTGACACTCAAGCTTGCAGGTGCGGCACTGCAGGTAACAGCACAGTAGTACACAGTTTTGCTTAACGCTGCGTTAGGCCGTTGGGAGATGAATGACATGCGTGCCATGATTGTTGACGACGAGGCTCCAGCCCGTTCTGAGCTTAAGTTCTTACTTGAGGAAACTGGTCGTCTCGAAGAAATCATTGAGGCCACAAGTGCAAGGGATGCTGTCGAGAAACTCATGGAGTCTCGTGTTGAGGTTATATTCCTTGATATCTCTATGCCTAAGACAAATGGAATGCAGCTTGCAGAGGCTCTTCACAAGTTGAAGAATCCTCCTCAGATTGTGTTTGTTACCGCATATAGTGAGTATGCATTGGATGCATTTGGCGTTAATGCTGTCGATTACCTAATGAAGCCTGTTGAGACCGAGCGTCTTGAGCAGGCTCTTGATAAGGTTGAGGAGCGCCTACGTCCTCAGTCTCCTATGGCAACCATTGAGCGAATTCCCGTCATTAAGAGTGGAAGCAAAGTTCTTGTTCCTATTGATCAGATTCGCTTTATTGAAGCAAAAGACGATTATTCTTGCATTTATACAGAAGACGATCGCTTCCTATCTACCATTTCTTTGCAAAAACTTGAAGAGCGCCTTGCTCCACACGGATTCTTCCGCATTCATCGTAGCTTTATCGTGAATCTTGAGTATGTTGACGATGTTGAGGTTATCTCTGCTGGTATCCTTCAGTTGACTATTCAGGGATTTGAGGAGCGTCACATCTCGGTTTCTCGCCGTCGTGTGGTCGCACTCAAGCGAGCGTTGGGACTGTAGAAGCTCAAAGAGTTTCTCACCAGCAGCTTAAAAGCGCACGTAGGAGTTTGGTATGGCACTTGTAAGGTTTGACGTAATTTCAGATACGCATGGGTATTTGTCATCTGAGTTGCTTGAGGCTCTACAAGGCGCCAATTACATTGTTCATGCAGGGGATATTACCTCTAACGCCGATTATCAGACGTTGCAAAAAATTGCTCCCGTTAAGCTTTGTCTGGGCAATAATGATTTTTGCTACAACTACGGTCCTATGGTAAAGAAAAAGATTATTTTCTTTGCGGCTGGTCTTAAGTGGCAGGTATGTCATTATCGCGAGAGGCTCGACCTCGTTAAATGTAACATTGCTATTTGTGGTCATACGCATAAGCCCCTTTTACAGCGCGACGAGTGGACTAATACCCTTGTGATGAATCCAGGAAGTCCGACCTACCCTCGTGGGCGCGAGGGTGCAACTATGGGACGTATTATCGTTGATGAAGAAGCAGCTCAGGTGGTCAGCGCAGAGATTATTAGTCTGTCTTCGCTTGAGGTACTTTTTTCTTGTAAATAAGTGATGGAATCATCAGTTTGGTGAAGAGAACCAGCCATACAAGGGCAAGCGAGAAACCACCAATAACATCGGTGGCGTAGTGTACGCCTAGATAAATTCTACTGACGCCAATCATGATGATGATACCAGAGAATAGACCACACCAAATCCAGCGCTGAAGTTTGTCTTTCTCGTAATGCCAGACCAGCCAAATAAGTAAACCGTAAAAGGCCATTGAGAACATCGAGTGGCCCGAAGGGAAGCTATAGCCGGTTTCAACTACCAGCCTAAAACCATCTGGGCGGGGGCGCTGGACAATGGCTTTAAAGATGAGGTCAACAATAACGACGCCACCAAGATTAATGGAAGCAAGCCTACCAACACTTGGCCCTGGCGCAAAAGCAGCAACCACAATAAGCATGACAATAACAGTGACGGGACTTGCAAGCCCAGAGAAACCCTCCATTATTTCTGTGAGAAGTGGAGTTCTGAGGTGGACAACAAAGAGTCTGTAGGCAAAGCGATCGATGCCAATGACATCGCCTTCAGAAACGTCAATCAACAAAAAAATAAAAATTGCTGAAGAGATAAGCAGAATGATGGTAGAGAGGCTTGAACGCAAACGCTGTAGAAAGAGGCGCTTGCGAACCCCCTTTAAAAGTCCTGTCTTTTGAGCGTCAAGGCTTTTATCGGCCATTGGTTCTCCTTGTAACTGTAACAAAAAGGCGGCACGCCGATAGACGTACCGCCGCTTAGTTCAATGATAAGCCAGCACAGGCGTGTGGCATACAAGAACTTACAGGTTAGCGTTGAGCTCAGAAACGAGGTCAGCCTTAGGAAGGTTGCCAACCATGGTGTGAACAGGCTCACCGTTCTTGAAGAGGATGAGGGTAGGGATGGAAACGATGCGGAAACGAGTTGCAAGATCTGCCTCGTCATCAACGTTTACCTTGTAGACGTCAAGCTTGTCTGCCATCTCATTGCCAACTTCCTCGACAACTGGACCAAGAGCGCGGCAAGGACCACACCAAGATGCCCAGAAATCAACAAGAACAGGCTTGTCTGCGTTAGCAAGAACAGAATCGAACTCTGCAGTAGTAAGTTGCTGTGCCATAACGAACCTCCAGTTACATACGGCCTTAAGCCATTTAATTACAAGCGCTAGCAAACTTATCCCCAAATTAGAAAAGTGTATACACATAACTTTGCAGACTTGCTCAAATTATGAATTACGTGCATAGTTGGCATATAAGAAAGAGGTGTGCATGCCAAGCGAAAGATTTATGCGAAAAGAAGCTTACATAGCAAAAATAACGCATGAGTTTGGAGATTTTGCTGCTCAGGGGGTGTGTATGGCAGGCAATGCTTTTGCATCGGTTCTATTAGTAAAGGGGCAAGAAGACTTTGAAGAAGCAGAGCTTTCCGCACTTCGAGCCTCTCTAGAGCACTTAGGATATGCACCTGAGGCATGGGCCACCTTACTTACTACCACAAAAACAGGAGACCCTATTAACCCTCAGCTTGTGAGGCAGGCGATAAGTGCATTTAGTCCAGATACTGTGTTGATGGTAAATGATGCAGCAGTTACATCAGTGCGTGAGGCATTTGCAGAAGAGCTTGCCCAATTAAAGACTGATGCCGAAAAGACCTTCTCGCCCCGTGTCCTTGTTCGTGTATGCGGAATGCGCATGATAAATCTTGATAATTTTGCTTCTGCACTTGATGATCTTCATCAGAAACAGATGCGCTGGGCTGCGATTAAACAGGTTCCACCTTTGGGAGAACCCTATTAGTAATGATTTGTCGTATTTTTATCAAAAAACGACATTGTGGAGTTTCATGAGTATCGTGCAGATTATCCTTGAGGTAGTCAAAAGAAGGAGATTGGTATGGCATTACCTACAGCACCAAACTTTTTGCCTACTGACGCAACACAAACTAAAGCTTGGCGTGCACTTACAGATCACTACATCAACTTAAAAGATACTAAAGATACGCTGAAGAAATGGTTTGCAGAAGATCCAGAGCGCGTCCAGAATTTTACGTTTGAGCTGGACCAGTTCCTTATTGATCTTTCTAAAAATCTTGCCACGCAAGAGACGCTTGATCTTTTGTGCAACCTTGCAAAAGAGGTTAAGCTTGAAGAGCGTAGAGACGCTATGTACGCTGGTAAGCATATCAATACTACTGAGGATCGAGCAGTTCTTCATACGGCTCTTCGTCGTCCTGCTTCTGAAGTTGGTACGCTTATTGTTGACGGACAAGATGTTGTTGCTGACGTCCACCAGACTCTGAACAAGATGTATGCCTTCTGTGATCGAGTTCGCTCGGGGGAGTGGAAGGGTATTTCTGGTAAGCCTATCAAGACCGTTGTAAGCATTGGTATTGGTGGATCAGATCTTGGTCCTGTTATGGTCTATGAAGCACTAAAGCCTTTTGCAGATGCTGGTATAACCGCTCGTTTTGTCTCCAACATTGATCCTGCTGACCTTGGCGAGAAAACCAAGGATCTTGATCCAGAAACAACACTTTTCATTATTGTTTCTAAGACTTTTACTACGCTTGAGACGCTTACCAATGCTCGTTGTGCTCGCACGTGGCTTTTGGAAAAGCTTACTGAACAGGGCGTTATTGACGGTTCAAATGTTCAGAATGCAGAAGCTATTCGCAAACATTTTGTTGCCGTTTCAACCGCACTTAATCTAGTAGAAGACTTTGGTATTGATCCAGAGAATGCCTTTGGTTTTTGGAACTGGGTTGGCGGCCGTTATTCAGTTGATTCTGCGGTTGGCCTTGTACTGGCGCTTGTTTTTGGCCCACAACGCTTTGCAGAGTTCCTTAGCGGCTTTAATGCAGTTGATGAGTATTTCAAGAACACTCCACTTAGACAAAATGTTGTTGCTCTTATGGGTCTCTTAAACGTTTGGTACGTTAATTTCTTTGGTGTAGCGTCTCATGCAGTACTTCCGTATAGTCAATATCTGCATAGATTCCCTGCATACCTGCAGCAGCTCACCATGGAGTCTAACGGCAAGTCTACCCGCTGGGATGGTACCGCTGTTACTTCTAAGACAGGCGAAATTTTCTGGGGAGAGGCTGGCACTAATGGGCAACACGCATTCTATCAGCTCATTCATCAGGGAACTCAGATAATCCCTGCTGATTTTATTGCATTTGCAAACACTGCTTTTGCTTCAAAAGATGCAGATCTTGATGTTCACGAGCTCTTCCTCTCTAATTTCTTTGCGCAGACCAAAGCGCTTGCTTTTGGCAAGACTGCTGATGAGGTTAGGGCTGAGGGAACTCCAGAGTGGATGGTTCCTGCGCGCGTTTTTGAGGGAAATAGGCCAACTACTTCTATCTTTGGTAAAGAGCTTAACCCTCGCGCTATCGGAACACTTATTGCACTCTATGAACATATCACCTTTGTTGAAGGTGTGGTGTGGGGCATTGATTCCTACGATCAGTGGGGTGTTGAGCTTGGTAAACAGCTTGCAAAGCAGATTTTCCCCGCAATTCATAACGATGAAGAGTTGGCAAAACAAGACGCTTCTACTCAGTCTCTTGTAGCTTTCTATCGCAAAAACAGAAGATAGTGCATTATGTAACATAAAGGTTTTTGGAGTGCGTATTAAGAAGGCCATCGTGTATGGTCTTCTTTTTTGTCGGTTGAGACGGATTTGTATGGAACTTAGAATAGACATTTATATTTTAAATCTGTCTTATTATTATCTCTAATACGCTAAAATATTAATATAAGAGAAAAATCAATGAATATACATTTTTACGGCTAAAAACGCTTGCTCGATAAATTACAGAGGAAATGATTGAATAATTTGAACAAAATTTAAGAAATAACACATCAATATTATTAATAATTTAAGAATGTCAACAGTGTCTGTATAGCTTTGTGTTATAACAACTACGCAAGTGATACTACGCAAGTGACATCTGGTCTGGAATGGAGCGGTAATGAAGTATCTTTTGCTTGTAAGTCACGGAACTTTTGCGCCAGGTTTACATAGCGTAATGGACATGTTAATGGGGCCAAGAGAAGACATTTTAAGCTATAGCATGGAAGATGGTGTTGGAGCAGGTGAGTATGTCAAGAATTTGTCAAAAATTCTTGAGCCACTTACTGCTGACGATGAGGTTGTTGTTCTTGGAGACATCATCGGTGGTTCTCCACTTACTAATGCACTTGATCTTCTCGCTAAAAAAGGTCTGCTATCCCATACGGTAGCTTTTAGTGGTGCCAATCTTCCAATGGCAATTGGTGCTCTGATGGCAATAGATGATGGTCTGAGTGGTGAAGCTCTTGTTTCATCTATTTTGGATGAAGGAAAAAATGGAGTTAATCAGATTGTCCTTGCTCTTGACGATGAGGATGAAGAAGATCTTTAGTAATTACTGCAAGTAAGCGTAGTTGCTTGCGCAAGACATACGTTAGGAGAAAACGTGATTTCATTTGTTCGTGTTGATGACCGTATGATTCATGGTCAAACAGTTACCCGTTGGGCACTTGAGGTTCCCTGTGATGGAATCATTGCAGTAAATGATGCGGCTGCATCAAATCCTGTTCTTAAATCTGCCTACAAATCAGCAGCACCTGACAAGAAAGTTTTTGTCTGGACATTTGATCATTTTAAAGAGAACGCTCAGAAGGTTCTTGACAGCGATTCTCGTTATTTCCTTATTACTAAAAACCCAGTTGACATGAAGAAAATTCTTGTTGACTTTGGTTTTAAGCCAGGAATTAACACTATCATTATCGGTCCTGGTAATGATCGTCCTGGTGCGGTAAAACTGGGTAACAACCAGTCCTTTACGCAAGAAGAGGGACAGGCATTTGAGGATATAACCAAAGCTGGTTATACCGTTCAATTTGCTCTTCTTAAAGAAAAGGCAATTGGTGAGTGGCCTAAATTCCGCGAGAAGTTCGATGTAAAGTAGTATTCGGAAGGCGATTTTTATGGCAATTAATGCGTTTCAAGCTGCCCTTTTGGGTTTGTTTGCATGCCTTGCGTCACTGCCTGGTATGGGTGGCACTACCGTAGGTAACTATACTCTCGGTCGTCCACTTGTTGCAGGTCTTGTCGTTGGCGTCATTCTTGGTGATGTTCAGACTGGCATTATTGTTGGCGCAGCTATTCAGCTGGTCTATATTGCACTTGTAACTCCTGGCGGAACTGTCTCCGCTGATGTTCGTGCAGTTTCCTACATCGGCATTCCTCTAGCAATTCTTGCAATCAAGGCTTATGGTCTTGATCCAAGTTCTGTTGAGGCTGCATCCCAGGCAGCTGCTATTGGCGCCGCTGTTGGTACGCTTGGTACCGTTTTGTTCTATGGCACTGCTACCATGAACCTTGTATGGCAGGGTATTGGTTGGCGTGCAATGGAGACCAAGGAGTGGGGTCGTATCAAGAAGACCATTCCAATGGTTGACTTTGTATTCCCTTGGGTTTCTCACATTATTTTCTCGTTCATTCCAACATTCTTTATTTGCATGGCTGGCGAGAGCATGGTCGGCGTCATGAAGGAATACCTTCCTATGAACGGCATTCCAATGATGACCCTCTTCACTGTTGGTACCCTTCTTCCTACTGTTGGTGTTGCAATTCTGTGCAAGCAGGTTATTACTAAGCCTCTTGATTGGGTAACTTTTGCCTTTGGCTTTATCCTTGCTGGTGCACTTGGCCTGAACCTCATTGTCTCTGCAGTTGTAGCAGTCTTCTTCGCTGTTCTTAACTACCAGCTTCAGCAGGCAAAAAATGTTCGTTTGGCCGCTGCAGCATCAGGCAATGTAAGCGCAGACGATGAAGAAGAGGAGGATATTTAATCATGGCTGAAAAGAAAACCATTTCTCAGAAAGCACGTAATAAGTCTTTCTTGAGCTGGATTTACGGCAATCTTACCTGCTTCTCTCAGGAGCACATGCAGACATTCGGTTATCTTGCATCTATGCTTCCAATCGTTGACGAGCTTTACGATACTGATGACCAAAAGGTTGAGGCTCTTTCTACCTATACAACCTTCTTCAATACTGAGCCACAGATTGGTTCTATGGTTGTTGGCTTGACTGCTTCTTTGGAAGAGGCTCGTGCAAACGGTGAGGCAATTGACGACGAGACCATCAACGGTCTTCGCGCTGGCCTTATGGGCCCTCTTGCTGGTCTTGGTGATTCCATTATCGTTGGTACTTTCATTCCAATTCTTCTTGGAATTGCACTTGGCCTTTCTAAGGGCGGCTCCGTTCTTGGCCCACTGTTCTATGTTGTGGTCTGGAACCTCATTATGTACTTCGGCATGAAGTTTGCTTATAACCAGGGCTATAGTCTCGGTTCTTCTGCTGTTGAGGCACTTGTTGGTCCCGAATCTGAGGCTCTCCGTAGCTCCATCGTTATGATTGGTACTATGGTTATTGGCTCGGTTGCCGCTACATGGATCAATGTCACAACTTCTCTGAATATTGCTGGTGTTGACATTCAAACAACACTTAACGGCATTTTCCCTAAGGTATTGAATCTTCTGTTTGTATACCTTTGCTGGTGGTTGATGACTAAGAAGAAGCTCAGCCCAACGGTTGTTATGCTTATTCTTGTTGTTGTAGCACTTGTTGGCGTTGTTCTTGGCGTCTTCAACCCAGGTCTGTCTTACTAATTTTTTGCGCAAAATCCTGTCTGGCGCAGAAAAGATAAACGTAATAAAGTGGCATCGTCATAAGGCGGTGCCACTTTTGATTGAGAGTTTTTATGAGTAAGAAAAAATATGTAGGAGCAGCTTCTCACTCGCATGAGGATAATCCTTTGGTCGTTGAAGCCCGTATGCAGTCAAAAGCTCTTGGAACACTTAGTGTTTATAAAAGAGCCGCTTATTCTGGTATTGCGATTGGGGTATGGCTCATTTATCTCAGTGTGTACGGAAGTCTTTCTACAAGCTCTATGGCAACAACTGCACTTGTAGGCGGTATTGTTCTTCTCGTCATATCTGTTCCTATAGCTGGAATTTTACATGTAGGCATCTCAAGAGGAAAAAAGAACGTCGAGAAGATCATCAAAGCAATTGAGAAAAATTCGTCAAAAAACGCATAGGCGGCATTTGACTTGTGCAAAGATTACTCTAATAGGGTAGAGTATCTACAGCGCATTGAACGGGTGCGGATGACGTGACACCTCGAACCTGGTCAGGGTCGGGAGACAGCAGCCATAAGGGGTCACTCGCGGGCATCCGTTCCCACTCAATGCGCTTTTCTTAGGTGTAAATTGTGCTTGCCGCGACATTTGTCACGACGATTGGACTTCGATGGGTTTTGTAAACTACATCATTGAACTGCTTAGAGATCCTCGTTCATTTATTGCTTCAATGATTGCCACCGGCCCTCTTGCTGCATACGGTTTTGTTTTCCTAATTGTTTTTATTGAAACCGGTGTAGTCTTTTTCCCATTTTTACCAGGTGATTCTCTGCTTTTTGCGGCGGGATTTTTTGCCCATAGCGGCGGTTTTAATATTGTTTTACTGCTCGTTATTACTTGGTCTGCCGCAATTCTTGGTGATCAGATGAACTTTATGATTGGCCATTTCTTTGGAAAAAAAATTATTGCTTCCGGAAAAGTAAAAGCACTCACCCCAGAGCATCTTGAAAAAACTCAGAAGTTCTTGGATAAGCACGGTCATCTAGCAATTTTCTTAGGACGTTTCTTTCCTTTTATTCGCACGTTTGTGCCTTTTATTGCTGGTATGGGAGGTATGCACTGGAGAAACTTTGTCGTTTACAACATTCTTGGTGGTCTTACGTGGTCCACAATGTTTGTACTTCTCGGTTATTTCTTTGGTGGTATTTCTGTAGTTCAGGAGCACTTTGAGCTATTGATTGTAGGAATTGTTGCCGTCTCAGTTACCCCAACAATTGTGGGGATTGTTCGCGGACGCATAAATAAGGGCGAGAAGAGCAGTAAAGAAGCCACAGATAAAGAGGGAGACGAGGCTAAGTAATAAGCTTTCGTATTGCTTAGATTTTGCTGATAATAATCCCGTCAGGAACAACTTGGCCTGACGGGATTATTTTTACTCTTTGGTGAGTTGATAGGTATCAGTAAAGGTGACTGTTTGACCGTTCTCCGTATGAGTAGAAATGAGTTGAGCCATAACGCTGCTGTTAGCGCTATCAAAGGTGACCTTCAGCTGTGGTTTTTGAGCTGTAGCGTGGGTTGTATTAGAAGCGGAATTTGTGTTTAAGCTTGCATTGGTCAGATCGATTGTTCCAGAAACTTGGATTTCTTCTCCGATGGTTCCTGAAGTTACTAGAGAAGTAGATGCGTTCTTAAACTCAGTGTCACCCGGATACCAACGATATGAGGTATTAAGTGCTCCATGGTTATGCATAACACCCTCTACAGTGGCTGTAAGTGTCAGTTGATCACGAGAAAAACTTGCAGACGTTATCGCTAACGTTAAAGGATTAGTTCGACCGGCATAGCAGGAACTTCCACTGCTTGCTTCGCAGCTGATAAAAGTACCCTTCCAAGTTCCAACAAGTCCGCTGTAGTCATATTTCAGCCCAGCCGACGGACTGACTGAGTCTAGTGTCCAGGTGCCCGTAGAGGCGTCAAAGGTAAATGAAGCAGTAATTTCACAGGTAAGTGAACCATAGAAGGTTGTTGAAACACCTGACATTTTTACCCAGCAAGTCTGTTGACTGCGATCAAAGCTTGCATCAAGAACAGTAAAGGTTGCGCCAGAAAATTGTGAGCTATACGTGACAGCTTCGTTAGGATTATGTTCATCAAGCTTGGATAGCACATCACCAATTGCATCAAGAACCTTTGTTGTGGAAACACCAGAGGTGGCTTGGTAAGTGACTGATTGAGACTCTTCATTACCAATAGCGTTCCAGCCTTGGGTATTTGCATATCCTAGTTTGCTTATCTTTGTGGCTGCAATTGCATTACCTGTGTAGGTAAGTCGCACTACAGAGTTGGCGTAGCCTGTGGCGCCAAACTGAGCAGCATCACTTGAGATTGCTGTAGTGCTTCTTGTGCGAGAAATAACTTCAATGCCTGTAAGCAGCAAGGATTCATCGGCATCGTATTTGCCGGGAGTCCACGCTGGAGCCTCAGCTCGTGTACGAGCGTCAGCAATAACAGTGTCAGTTGAAGGAACATTGCTTACGCGAATAAAGAAGACGATAATCGCAGATAAAATAGCAAGGCTCAAAAGAGCAAGAATGCCAGAAAGCAAGCTATAACGGCGTACAAATCTAAAAAGCGCACGACGTCTACTGCGAAGATAGCTTGAGAATGTATCAGCAACATCTTTGATAGAGGTTGCGTCATCAGCTGATGCTTCATTGCTAGCATCAGCACTGCTTTTGAAAGAAGTTTCAGCAGCTTTAATTTCTGAGTGCTCTTTCGTGCTTTCTTCAAGCTCTTTGAGGCGAGCTTCTACAGCAGAGAGGTCCTGTGTCAGAGCGGCATCGTTTACGATTTTTTCCAGGTCAGTTGTACTGTCCGCATCGTTTTCAGAAGAACCTTCATCTGAAGTCGAGTTATCGTCACCCTCTTTGTCGTCCTCGTCTAGAGCAGGAAAAATGGGGCTGACAATTTCCATAATGTAATCTTCATTGGCAGCAGCCATATCAGCAGCAATAGGGTCAGTCGCCTCAATAGCTTGGGCATCAAGACTCTTCTCGTCTGAAGATGTATCCTCTGCAGCAGATAAGTTATCTGGTTGTGAAGTTTTGTTCTTAGAAGTCATAGCTCCCCATTACTGTACGGACCTGCTGTAATTTTCTCACAATTAGGCAACTTGTGTACCCTCATCCTGTGCAGATAGGGGGCTATCGGTTTAAAAACTGCCTAGTGGTGGTACACTTCTTTAGTTGAATTCTCACCTTGTAAGCAGCTTGCGCGATAGTTTGGACACGTGCCAATGAGCCAAGCGTGCACAAAGTATTTATCTTAGGAGCAAGAATGCGTGACAAGCTAGAAAAAATCGTCGATGCGTATGCTGAGCTTGAGCAAAAGCTTGCAGATCCAGCTGTTGTTTCTGATCCAAAAGAGTATGCTCGTGTTGCAAAGGAGCACTCTAATCAGGCGGACTTGGTTGCTCACGCTAATAAGTACATCACTGCTCTTGACGATATCGAAGCGGCAAAGGAACTTCTTAATGCTACTTCTGATCCAGAAGAAAAAGAGATGCTGCAGGAAGATATTGCTGCTAATGAAGAGATGCTCCCTCAGCTTGAGGATGAGATTAAGGTCATGCTGATTCCAGGCGATCCAAATGACGAGAAGGACACTATTGTTGAGATTCGCGCTGGTGTTGGCGGTGATGAGGCTGCAATTTTTGCGGGCGATCTCTTTAAGATGTATGAGCGCTTTGCTGAGGCTCGCGGGTGGAAGACAGAGATTTTGTCCAGTTCTCCTTCTGAGGCAGGTGGCTTTAAGACCATTGAGTTTAAGGTTACAGGCGATAAGGTCTATTCAGTCATGAAGTATGAGTCCGGCGTTCACCGTGTTCAGCGCGTTCCTAAGACGGAGTCTCAGGGTCGTATTCAGACCTCTACTGCAACCGTTGCAGTTCTCCCAGAGGCTGACGAGATTGATATTCAGATTAACCAGGAAGATTTGCGTATTGATACCTACTGCGCATCTGGCCCTGGTGGTCAGTGCGTTAACACCACGTATTCTGCAGTTCGTATTACTCACCTGCCAACAAACACCGTTGTTCAGTCCCAGGACCAGCGTTCTCAGATTCAGAATCGCGAGGTTTGTATGCAGATGCTTCGCGCTCGTCTTTACGAGATGGAGCTTGAACGTCAACAGGCTGAGCAGGGTGCAGAGCGTCTTTCCCAGATTGGTCATGGTGCACGTTCAGAGAAGATTCGTACGTACAACCAGCCACAGGATCGCGTAACCGACCACCGCGTTGGCTTTAACGGTACCTACAACGGCGTTCTGTTGGGCGATACACTGCCATCTGTCATTGAGGCTCTAGCTGCAGCAGAGCGTGCCGAGAAACTCGCTCAGGCTGTTTAAGGCGCAAACTTCATGACGGATGAAGTTTGGACAATTCAGAAAATTTTAACGTGGACCACTCAGCACCTGGAAAAGAAAGGCGATGAGCATCCACGTCTTTCTGCGGAATGGCTTTTGTCTGCAGTGACGGGTCTTTCTCGCGTTCAGCTTTACACCAACTTTGACAAGCCGCTTTCTGCAGACGAGCGTGCTCGTATGCGCGAGGCAATTAAACGCCGTGCAGAGGGCGAGCCACTCCAGTACGTGACAGGAGAGATGCCTTTTAGGCACCTGGTGCTTACCTGCGAGCCTGGTGTGCTTATTCCGCGGCCAGAGACAGAAGTTCTGGTAGACGTTGCGCTAGAAGGCGTTGATGCGTCAACTCCAAATGCTGACGGGGAAGTACGCGTGCTTGAGGTTGGTGTTGGAACGGGCTGCATTTCGCTCTCTATTGCCACTGAGCGCCCACAGACACGCGTCTATGCTACAGACCTTTCTCCTAAGGCGATTGCGCTAGCAACTCGCAACAGAGATGCTCTGGACCTGCAGGACCGTGTGGAACTTATTGAGTGTGACTTGGTAGAAGGAGTGCCTGCAGAACTTGCACAATCCTTCTCGGTGTTGGTGTCTAATCCGCCTTACATTCCCACAAGCGTGCTTGAACAGGAGGTCCCTGCTGAGGTCAAGGGTTTTGAGCCCAAGCTGGCACTTGACGGGGGCGAGGACGGTTTGGACGTCTATAGGCGATTGCTTGAGGTAGCTCCGCGCATGCTTTTGCCTGGAGGAATGCTTTGTGTTGAGCTCTACGAGGGACACTTGGACAAGGCAGCACACCTTGCTGAGGAGCAGGGAATTTGGGAGTCCGTTGAGGTTAAAGAGGACCTGACGCACAGACCACGCATTCTTGTATCTCGTCTAGTAAAGTAGTATTTCAGACGTCTGGCGAGAAAATCTGTGTAACACAACAAAGAGTTGAGGGTTTCATGGGAGAGTACATCAAAGTTGACCAGATGAGTCCAGATGCATCTGTAGTTTCTTTAGCAGTTGAGGTTGCTCGTCGTGGCGGTGTACTTATTATGCCTACTGATTCTGTCTACGGGATTGGTGCAGCAGCAACTCCTCAAAACCCAGGACATAAGCGTATTTTTGAGATTAAGCAACGTCCCGTAGAGCAGACACTTCCATGGCTTGTGGGCAGTAAGTCTGACTTGCAAAAATATGCTCATATTACACATGACTGGGCAAATAAGCTGGTAGAAGCATATTGGCCAGGAGCTCTTACGTTAGTGGTTAACGCATCAGAGAACGTTCCTGAAGAGTATGTTTTACCGGATAATCGGACCATTGCGCTTCGTATGCCCAATTCACCACTTGTGTGCCGGATTGCACAGCAGCTCGGATGTCCTTTGGCTACTACCAGCGCCAATACGCACGGAACTCCTTCTGCAGTTGATGGATGTGGTCTTGAGGCGGAGCTTGTTGAAGAGGCTGATTTGGTACTTGACGGAGGTCCAGCGCCCCTTGCTATTGCGTCGACCATTGTTGATTGTACAGGTAATGAGCTGCGCATTTTGCGCGAAGGCGCTCTTCCAACCGAGGATATTCTCGCCACCGCGGAATTTGCGGAAAGATAAAAAATCCTATTCCTTTTATGTGTTTTGGCTGCAGCTTTTGCCTGCATGCGGTACTCTCTATAGGAGTGAATTTTCTGAGGAGGATACGTATGCGTATTGCAGTTGGCTCTGATCACGCTGGCTTTATCCAGAAAGATCCTATTATTGAGCACATTAAGTCGCTTGGTCACGAGGTTTTGGACTTTGGTCCAGCAAATGATGACCGTGTTGATTACCCTGATTTTGCAGATAAGGTTGCTCGTGCAGTTGCAGCGGGTAAGGCTGATCGTGGTGTTCTGATTTGCGGCACCGGCATTGGCATTGCCATGACCGCTGATAAAGTTCCTGGTATTCGCGCAACTCCTGTTCAGACTGTTCAGTTTGCAGAGCTTGCTCGTGAACATAACAATGCAAACGTCATTGGCCTTTCTGGCCGATTCACCGATCTTGCTGTTAACGAGGCTATTGTGGATACCTTCCTAAGCACCGAGTTTGCAGGCGGCCGCCATACTGGACGTGTCGAGAAGATTATGCGTGAGGATGACCCTAACTTTAAGGGTGTTGATGCTGAGTAAGCGAGCAGCACACAATGGTGCTGTATGAGTAATACATACGCAAACCTGCATGGAATGTACTAGCTAGGCTAAAGTTGCAGACATTCAAATAAAGCACAGGTCAAGCTCTTGGAGGGAGCATTATGGCAGATTACGATGAGTCCAGACTTACGGTTGTTGACCACCCATTGGTTCAGCACAAGCTTCACATTCTTCGTGATAAGACAACTACTACAAAGCAGTTCCGTGAGCTTGTTAACGAACTTGCAATTCTTGAGAGCTATGAGGCTATGCGTGATTTCCCACTTGAGGACGTCCAGGTAGAGACTCCTCTTGAGACCATGACTGCTAAGCGTATCGCTGGTAAGAAGGTTGCGATTATTCCAATTCTTCGTGCTGGTCTTGGTATGGTTGACGGCATTTTAGAGCTGGTTCCCTCTGCTCGTGTTGGTCATGTTGGTATGTATCGCGATCCAGAGACCCATCTTCCTCACCAGTATTACTGCAAGTTCCCTGCAGATATTGAGAACCGTACTTGCCTGGTTGTTGACCCAATGTTGGCAACTGGCGGTTCCCTAACTGCTGCTATTCAGTTCCTGCGTGAAGCTGGTGTCAAGGATATCCGTTGCTTGACCATTGTTTCTTGCCCTGAAGGTGTCAAAGCAACTTTGGACTTTGACCCAGATGTACGCCTCTACACTTGCACTGTTGATCGTCAGCTGAGTCCAAATGCTTACATTCTTCCAGGTCTCGGTGATGCAGGTGACCGTATTTATGGCACCAAGTAAGGAGTTCATTGTTCTTCTCGCAATCTAATAGGGTTGCGAATACGTACGCTAGTACATGATCCAGTGCTCGCATAACGTGTGCACTGGATCATTTTTCAAATCATCGTTTTACGAGAAGAAATAGTTGCTGTCATATATCAACAAGTTTGCGGATAACCGGGAATATTGATGCAATTATTTTTTATTTAAACCTAACTATACCTGCCGAGAAAATAGCAGCATAACAGCAGTTCGTTAGTGTTATAGTTAAATGAACCAATAACGGTGGCTAATACGAAATGTGTCAGTAATGTGAGATTTTGAGCATGAGTCAATTATTTGGTTTTGTAATCGTGACTATGCATACATTTAGTGCTAGTATCGCCGTTCGTCGCAAATATGTACGCCGAGTGGTAGATAATACACTCCAAGTGGCATATTCTTGGCATCTTATGTTGCGTTTCAAGTATGCTGAGCAGTGACGGGCAATCTGAAATGGTTGCAGATTGTATGGGGAGGTTGAGACAGAGTGGATGTTCTTGCGCAGTTGCCAGCAGAGATGGCCGAGCTGCTCGAAAGTTTTTTACCACACGCATTGGTTGGTAACACCACCTTTGGTTTCACGAACTACATTTTCTATTTCTTGGTCGCTGCTGTGATTTTCCTTATTGTCTGCTTTAGGTTTAAGAAAAAGCAGGCAGAGAGCGTTGTTCCTAAAGGACGCTTTGTTAATGGTGTTGAGTATCTGATTGAGTACATTAGAGATGATGTCTGCAAGGCTTCTCTTGGAGAAACTTGGCGCACACACTTCCCATTCTTGATCACTATGTTTATGTTCATCTTAATTAATAACATCATTGGTCTTATTCCTGGCGCACATCCAGGTACTGGTACTATTGGTGTTACTGCCGCTCTTGGTCTTTGCTCCCTTGGATATTTTATGTATGTGGGCGCAAAGAAGATGGGCGTTATTGGGTATATCTTGAGCCTTGCACCAAAGGGTGTTAATCCTGTGATTGCAGCAGTTATTTGGGTTATTGAGGTATTCTCAACATTCCTTCGTCTGGTTACTCTGGCTGTCCGTTTGTTCTGCAATATGTATGCAGGTCACATCGTTATGGGTACGTTTGCAATTCTTGCATCTATGTACTTTATGCCAGCACTTGAGAACTTCTCCGCGTCAACAGCTGCTCAGGCAGGCTTCTCGCTTTTCTGGATTCTGCTGTTGATTATCATTTACTTGGTAGAAACTATTGTTGCCTTCATTCAGGCATACGTTTTTACCCTACTCTCCACTGTATATATCCAGCTGGTAGAGTCTGAGCACTAAGCCAAACGCTTAGTTGGTGGCATTGCCACATCCGTGCCAAACGGCACAAAAGATGAAGTCTTCTGAGTCCACGCTCAGTTGATGATAGGTATGAATATTGGTCGCCTTGAGAGGGGCGAGCGAAAAAGGAGGAATCGTGGGAATTTTTGGATATGCTATTTGCGTTGTCGCAGCAGCAGGTTGTATTAGCGCCGTAGCAATGAGTGCCGCTAACAACATGGCTCGTCAGCCAGAGGTTCAGGGCCGTCTCTTCACAGTCTTTATTCTTGGCTGCGCATTTATCGAGGCTCTTACCCTGATTGGCTTCGTTGTTACCCTGATGGTTAAGTAAATAACAGTACGTAACAGCGAAATCGCTACGTTGGAGGAATGCATGAATACGATTTGTAAGGGAGCAAGAAAGGCCAGCACAGTAGGCGCAACTGCTGCTCTACTTGTGGCAATGGCTCCCTCAGTCGCACTTGCCGAAGAGGGTGCAAGTGGTGCCGATATTCTTCTTCCAAAGCCCGCTGAGTTTGTTCCTGCTCTGATTGCGTTTCTGATCATCTTTGCTGTTGTAGCAAAGTTTGTATGGCCTTCCGTTCTACGTATGCTTGACAAGCGTCAAGAGAAGATCCAAGGCGATCTGGACGCTGCAGCAAAGTCTCGCGAGGAAGCTAACAAGGATCGTGAAATCGCAGCAGCTGGTATCGACGCAGCTAAGCAGCAAGCAAACGAGATTGTTTCTGCTGCTAAGCGTGAGGGCGAAGAAGAGCGTGCTCGTATTATCGAGCAGGCAAAGGCAGAAGCTGTTGAGATTATTACTAAGGGTAAGGGCGTTGTAGAGTCTGAGCGTCGTCACGCTATGGCCGAGCTTTCTGATTCCGTTGTTGATCTTGCCGTCGATATTGCCGGAAAGATTATTGGCAACGAGCTCTCAGTAGAGCAGCAGCGTGCTCTTGCCGAAAAGTACCTTGCGGAAGTAGGTACTCCAGATGAGCACTAATAAAGACGATCAAGACAGAAAAGTAGAGGGCTATACCAGGGCGCTCCTGGAGGCTGGCCGCGCAGAGGGTCGTGCAACGGCAGACCTCGTACAGGTGCAGCACGCAAAGAAGTTCTCTCCAGAAGTTCTTGAGACTCTTGGTGCTATGCAGGCGAGTGAGGATGTCAGCCTTATCAATGATGTTGCCGCTACGTTCCAGGAGCTTCTTGAAGAAGAAGACAAGACACTTACGGTAACGGTAACTACTACAATGCCTCTTGATGATGAGTTACGCGCAAAGGTCACCGAGAAGCTCGAGAAGAACTTCAATACTCAGGTGTATCTTATTGAGCGTGTTAATCCAAAGATTTTGGGCGGCATCGTAGTTGAGGCACGTGATCATCGTTATGATGCATCGGTAAAGACACAACTCACTCACATTAAGAGTAGGCTCTCTTCAGATCACGTTGAAAGTGAATTGTAATGACTGATAAGACCACCATACAGGAAGGAACGCTAAGCTCAGATGCTGTAATGGCACAGCTTAGAGAGCGCCTTTCTAAGGTCAATTCAACCGTATCCCAGCAAGAGGTATCTGCTGTTACTGAGGTAGCAGACGGTATTGCTCGTGTTGCTGGTCTACGCAGCGCTATGGCAGGCGAGTTGCTGGAGTTTACCAGCTCCGTTACTGGCCACAGCGTATTCGGTCTTGCTCAGAACCTTGATGAGACTTCTGTCGGTGCTGTTTTGTTCGGCGAAGTTTCTGAAATCAAGGAAGGCGACGAGTGTCGCACTACTGGCCGTGTTATGGACATCCCTGCTGGATACGACATGCTTGGTCGTGTGGTTAATCCATTGGGTCAGCCTATTGACGGTCTTGGTGCAATCCACGCTACACATCGTCGTCCTATTGAGTTCAAGGCTCCTGGCATTATGCAGCGTCAGCCTGTCTGCGAGCCAGTTCAGACTGGTCTTCTTGCAATTGACGCTATGGTTCCTGTCGGCCGTGGTCAGCGTGAGTTGATCATTGGTGACCGTAAGACTGGTAAGACCGCTATCGCAATTGACGCAATCGTAAACCAGAAGAACACCGACATGATTTGTATCTATGTCGCCATCGGTCAGAAGGCGTCTACAGTTGCAAACATCCGCGAGTCTCTTTCCCGCCATGGTGTTCTTGATAAGACCGTCATTGTTGCAGCTACCGCAGCTGATTCTGCTCCAATGCAGTACATTGCCCCTATGGCAGGCGCTGCTATTGGTGAGTTCTTTATGTATAACGATAAGGACGGCAAGCCTGCTGACAAAGATCATCCAGGCGGACACGTTCTTGTTGTTTACGATGACCTCTCTAAGCAGGCAGTTGCATACCGTCAGATGTCACTGACGCTTCACCGTCCACCAGGACGTGAGGCATATCCTGGTGATATTTTCTACCTGCACTCACGCTTGCTGGAGCGTGCATGTAAGCTCTCCGATGAAAACGGAGCAGGTTCTCTTACAGCACTTCCAATTATTGAGACGCAGGAAGGCGATGTCTCTGCATACATTCCTACAAATGTCATTTCCATTACAGACGGCCAGATTTATCTGCAGTCTAACCTATTCTTCCAGGGTCAGCGCCCAGCAGTCGACGTAGGTATTTCCGTATCCCGCGTCGGTGGCGACGCTCAGGTTAAGGCTATGAAGCAGGTTGCAGGTACACTTCGTCTGGACCTTGCAAGTTACCGTGAGAAGCAGGCATTCTCGCAGTTTGGATCCGACTTGGATGCAACTACGCAGTACCAGCTTAACCATGGTGCTCATATGATGGAGCTTCTCAAGCAGCCACGTTACTCAGCTCTGGACGTAGTTGACCAGATTTGCGCAATTTACGCCGCAAAAGAGAATTTCATTGATGACGTTGATCTTGAGAACGTTGCTCTCTTCCGTGACGGCCTTGCTCAGTACATGAGTGAGTATCACCCACAGCTCCGCAACTCTTTGCGCACAGGAAAGATTTCTGATGAGCAGGCAGAGCGCTTGAGTGATCACATTAAGCACTTCAAGGCTAAGTTTATAGAAGAGCATCCAAACAAGGTTGTGGATGAAGCAGAAGCTAATGCAGATACACCAGGTTCTTTTGACGCAGTAACCCAGGGTTCATTGCAGGAGTAATTACTAATGGCGAACCTTCACGAAATATCGAGGCGTATGAGCTCCATCAGGAGCACCATGCAGATTACGCGCACTATGTCGATGATTTCGACAGCGCGTGTCCGCAAGGCACTTGATAGGGCCGAGGCTGCTTCGCCATACAAGGATGCTATTACCCTTATGCTTGCAAATGTTGCAAGCGCTAGCTTTAATCCTAAGAAACAGCCTCTTCTTGCTACGCATAAAGTTGAGAAGAACGTGCTGTTTTTAGTCATCGCATCTGACCGCGGTCTTGCGGGAGGATTTAACATCTTGCCGCAGCGCGAAGTTGAGCATGAGATGGCACGTCTTAAAGCTAAGGGTGTGGCTTCAGAGATAATTACTTGCGGACGCAAGCCAACTGAGTACTTTACGTATAGAAATATCAAGCCCACTATGTCCTATGTAGGCATTTCCTCTGAGCCTACAGCAGACCAAGCTGATCGTATTGCCTCCTACATTATGGATGGTTATATAAAGGGTAAGATTGATCGCGTAGTAATCAAGTATTGGCATGCAAAGAACCGTGTTGATCAAGAGCAGGTTACAGAGCAACTTCTTCCTGTTTCACGCGAGACACTCACGATTCCTAATAAACCCCGTACCGAAGAAGCCCTCTCACAGGTGAAGACGTATAACAAGAGTGAATATCACTTCTCGCCATCTGCTTCTCAGGTACTAGACTCCTTGATGCCCGCTTATATCAAGACGGTCATCTTCCACGCACTTCTTGATTCTGCTGCAGCTGAGCACGGTGCACGCCGTCGTGCAATGCAGTCTGCAACTGATAATGCTGAGAACGTCTTAGGCGCTCTTAGCCGTACGTACAATCGCGAACGCCAGGGCGCAATTACCACTGAACTCAATGAGATTATCGGTGGTGCTGCAGCATTGGAGGATATGTAATGTCAGATATGCAAGTAGAGACTTCTTCCTTTGAGGAAGCTGTTCTCAACAAGCGCAATCAGCGCGTTGACGATGGCGTAATCGTTCGCGTAGTTGGACCAGTTGTCGACGTTAAGTTCGACGGACCTGTTCCAAGCATCTATACCGCACTGACGGTAGAGGATGACACGCCTGTTGGTCACGTCAGCACTGTTCTTGAGGTTGAGTCTCAGCTTCACGGTGGTGTTGTTCGTACCGTCGCTATGTCGTCAACCGATGGTCTTCAGCGTAATCTTCGCGTTAAGGATACCGGCAAGCCAATGATGATGCCAGTAGGCAAGTCTACGCTGGGCCGTGTCTGGAACGTCATGGGTCAGCCAGTTGATGGTGGAGAAATTCCTGAAGACGTTGAGTATTATCCAATTCACCACCCAGCACCTCTTTTCGAAGAGCTCACTACTGAGACAGAAATTTTTGAGACAGGCATCAAGGCAATCGATCTTCTCGAGCCTTATGTTCGAGGCGGAAAGACTGGCCTCTTTGGCGGCGCTGGTGTTGGTAAGACCGTTTTGATTCAGGAGCTTATTAACAACCTAGCTCAACAGCATGGTGGTACCTCCGTATTCACCGGCGTTGGAGAGCGTACTCGTGAGGGTACTGACCTCTTCCTTGAGATGACTGAGTCTGGCGTTATTAACAAGACTTGCCTAGTCTACGGTCAGATGAACGAGCCACCAGGAGCTCGTATGCGTGTTGCTCTTGCAGGCCTTACTACTGCAGAGTACTTCCGCGATCAGGGCCAGGACGTTCTGTTGTTCATCGACAACATCTTCCGCTTCTCTCAGGCAGGTTCTGAGGTTTCCGCACTTCTTGGTCGTATGCCTTCTGCAGTTGGTTATCAGCCAACTCTGGCTACAGAGATGGGCGAGCTTCAGGAGCGTATTACTTCCACCAAGGAAGGCTCTATTACTTCCGTACAGGCAGTTTACGTCCCTGCAGACGACCTTACTGACCCTGCTCCTGCTACAACCTTTACGCACTTGGATGCAACTACCGTTCTTTCTCGTGCTATTACTGAGCTTGGTATTTACCCAGCAGTTGATCCTCTGGCCAGCTCTAGTTCTGCTCTTGATCCATCCATTGTTGGCGAAGAGCATTACCGCGTTGCTATGGCAGTTCAGGAGACTCTGCAGGAGTACTCTGACCTTCAAGACATCATTGCAATTCTGGGTATGGACGAGCTTTCTGAGGAGCAGCAGCGTACTGTTGCTCGCGCCCGTAAGATTCAGCAGTTCCTCTCTCAGTCATTCCACGTTGCCGAGAAGTTCACTGGCAACCCTGGCGTATATTGCACCGTTGAGGAAACTGTTCGCTCGTTTGCAGAGATTATTGATGGTAAGTGTGATGACCTACCTGAGCAGGCATTCCGTTTTGCAGGCACCATCGAAGATGTTCGTGAGCGTGCTGCAAAGATGTCAGCTTCAGATAGCTCACAGAACTAGGATTTCTCATGGCTGAGTTGACTTGTCAGTTTGTCAGACCAGATAAGCTCCTCTACGAAGGAACCGTTGAGAGTCTGATTCTTGCTTCATCAGATGGAGAGTATGGTGTGTGGCCAGGCCACGCACCAGAAATCATTGCGCTTGGTGATGGTGTTGTAAGACTGCACATGCCTCATCCAGAGTCTGAAGAAGAATCTATGACCAAGATAGTGATTTCTGGTGGATATGCAGAGATTGATCCAACAGGAGTCATTATCTTGGCAGATCATGCTCGTCGTGTTGATGACATTGATGCAGATGTTGTGCGCGAAACAAGAGACGATGTCATTGACCAGATGCTTTCTCTTCCAGAAGATGATAATCGTCGTGCCTACTACGCAAAAAAGATAGACTGGTGTAATCTACTTCTGAAGCAAGTGGTTGAGGAGTAATTCTCACACTGTCGTTTTCGGAGGTTTATGGACGTCATAAAAGTAGTGGGTGGCAACTCTGTCACAGGAGAGGTCACCGTAGAGGGCGCAAAAAACTCTGCCCTCAAATTGATGGCTGCAACCATCATGGCTCCTGGTGTTACTACACTTACCAACGTTCCTAATATTGCAGACGTTCACGTCATGGGTAAGGTACTCAAGACGTTAGGTGCTCGTATTGAAGTCGTTGGTCTTCACGAACTCAAAATTGATACCACAGATATTACAAGCTGGGAGACTCCTTACAGCCTTGTTGCACAAATGCGTGCGTCAACTGCTGTTTTGGGCCCCCTTATCTCACGTTTTGGTAAAGCTGTTGTTGCGATGCCAGGCGGGTGTAATATCGGCGCACGTAAAATTGATATGCACATTTTGGGTCTTGAGGCTTTGGGCGTCGAATTTAAGGTTGAGCACGGCAATATTCATGCAAGTGCTCCTCACGGCGTAACCGGAGAGACTGTTTCTCTTGCTTTTGCTTCTGTTGGCGCAACAGAGAACCTGATGATGGCATCAGTCTTTGCAAAGGGTGTAACGGTCATCGATAACGCAGCCCGTGAGCCAGAAATTGTCGATCTAGCTAACATGCTCAATAAAATGGGTGCCAACATTCAGGGCGCTGGATCTCCTGTTATTGAGATTCATGGCGTAACTGAGCTGCATCCTGTTGAGCATGAAGTTGTTGGCGATCGTATTGAGGCTGGTACTTTCCTGGCTATCGGTGCGCTTACTGGTGAGCCCATTACCGTTCACGGCTTCGAGCCAAATCACCTTGGTCTGGTGCTTAAGAAGTATGAGCAGATGGGCATTACCGTTGAGACTGGAGATAGGTGGGCACGGGCTTCTCGCCAGCAAGATCTTAAGGCTATCGACATTCAGACGCTGCCGTTTCCAGGCTTCCCAACGGATATGCAGGCACAAACTATGACGCTGCTTGCTCTGGCAAAGGGAACCTGTATTATTACCGAGAATGTCTTTGAGAACCGCTTTATGCTAGCGTCCGAGCTTTCCCGTATGGGAGCTGATATCACTATCGAGGGACATCATGCTATTGTTCGCGGTGTCTCCGGGTTTGAGGGAGCACAGGTTAAGTCTCCAGATCTTCGTGGCGGCGCTGCTCTTGTCATGGCTGGTCTTGTGGCTGAGGGTGAAACAATCGTTTCCGATATTCACCACATTGACCGTGGTTACGAGGGATTTGTCGAGAAACTCGTCGCGCTGGGAGCAGATGCTCAGCGCACTACCATTCCAGACGACGATTTTATCGAAGGATAGTTTGTGTCAACTACACCAAAGCATGCAAAATTGCTAGACAGCGGAGCTACACAAGGTACCTCGGCTGATGCCGCACAAAATACTGCAGCTGGCAGTGCACAAGGGACTGCACCTAGCGTCGCGGCTAATGCTTCGCAGAAAATCTCAGCTGGCACTTCTCCTTTTAGCCGTACGCAGGCAGAGGGTTACCACAAGCGCCGTAAACGTGTTTTTAGAAAACAGATGGTGGTAAGGTCTCTTTTAGGTGTTTTTGCGGCTGTTTTTGTTGCTGCTGTGGTAGGCGTAGGTATTTGGTACGCAAATGTTCAGGCGCAGCTTAATAACTCGCAGGTCATCACTAATGAGCTTCGCCAAACGCTTCAGGAGCCTTCTGCACCAAGTGATCCCTATTATGTGCTGCTTCTAGGAACAGATGGACGACCTGGTGAAACCGAGTATCGTGCAGATTCCATTATTTTGGCGCGTGTTGATCCCATTCATAAGCGTGTGACTATGCTTTCTATTCCACGAGACACACGTGTCTTGTGGAAGGGTTCCTACATGAAGATCAATGCCGTCCACTACTATGACGGAGCAAATGGTATGGTGCAGGCTGTTAACGAACTGTGCGGCGTACATATTGCTCACTATGCTGAGGTTAACTTCGATGGTCTTGCTGGCATTACAGATGCTCTTGGAGGCGTGACCGTAAACGTTGAGCAGTACATGCGTGATACAGAGAACTTTAGCGACGTTGTTGAGCTGTATCCTGGCGTTCAGAAGCTCAACGGTGCTCAAGCACTCTTCTTCACTCGCGTTCGTTACGCTTTTGCAGATAGCGATTACACTCGTATGCGCCACCAAAGAACGTTCATCAAGGCCATGATTGCTCAGATTTTGAACACCGGAGATCCTGTGGCCATTGCCAATATTGTCAATTCAACAGCAAGTATGGTCATTACTGATTTGTCTGTCTCAGATATTATTTCCCTAGGTACTCAGATGATTGGAATGAATACCGATAAGGATATCTATACGGCATACGTACCATCTGAGGGAACAGAAATTGATGGCCAGTCGTATGTTATTACAGATAAAGAAGCACTTGCAAAGATGATGAAAGTGATTGATGAAGGAAACGATCCGTCTGGTTTAAATGAACAAACAGATGCTGAGGCAAATGCTGAAGCTACCGAGAAAAGCTCTGAAGAGTCCTCAGAATCTCCAAACAGCTCTTCTCGCCAGTAAAATTTAGCTTCGTTTTTGGGTATCATTCAAGTATTAGAAGTATTTTCGTTGCGTAGCGCAATTGATTTTGCATGAAAAAGACTGCCAAGCAGTCATCGGAGGAGAGTTATGGCCAACGATAACGTACAAAGCGACCACACACTGACAAAAGCCGGTGAGGATTATCTCGAGGCAATTTATCGAATTGCACTTGAGCAGCCAGATGACGATAAGAGTGTCCGCTCCGTTGACATTGCTGAATGCCTTGATGTTTCTAAAGCAAGCGTTAATAAGGCGCTTTCTCAGCTTAAAGAGCAGGACATGGTTGAGCAGAGTCGTTATGGTCGCGTTACGCTGACCAAAGAAGGCGAGGCAAATGCTCGTACCACGTGGCGCGCTCACCGTGCGCTTCGCACTTTCCTCGAGGAAGATTTGGGAGTAGACACAGAGACTGCAGACGCAGAAGCTTGTCTTATGGAACATTCACTTTCTATAGATACTTTGGCAAAGCTTATTACGTTCCTTGAAAAGCGCGGTATTGAGATTCCAAGTAAATAGCTTAACTAGACGTTTAGGTGAGCGTTTGTCATTTGAGTTTATCGGCGACAAAATCGCCATCTTTAAAAATGCACGTTAGGTGTGCAGAGCCAGCAGGGCTTATAACTGAAAGGTAAACACATGAAGGCAATTATCCCAGCAGCAGGTCTAGGTACGCGTTTTTTACCTGCGACAAAGGTAACTCCTAAAGAGCTGTTGCCTGTTTTGGATAAGCCCGTTATTCAGTACGTAGTAGAAGAGGCTCTTGAGCCAGAAGAGGTCGATGAAGTAATCATCATCAATTCTCGTGAGAAACCACAGGTTGAAACCTACTTTGCTGAAGATCAGAAGTTTGAGTCCGATCTTTCTTCTCGCGGAAAGCAAGACCTTGCCGATAAAGTTCATGCAGCTTCTGCGCTTCCTGTTTCTTTTACCTATCAGGACAATCCTCGTGGCCTTGGCCATGCAGTGCTTTGCGCTGCAGACGGCGTAGGAGACGAGCCATTTTTTGTTCTTCTCGGTGATTATTTTGTTCCAGACCGTCAGATGTGCATTCGAATGGCAGAGATTTCTAAGCAGTATAACAACGCTTCCGTCATTGCGGTTGCCCCAGTTCCCGCAGATCAAGTGTATCGTTACGGTATTATCGCGGGCGAGTGCATTTCTTCTCCTTCAGATAATGCTGAGGGTGAGGGTGCTATTTGGAAGGTAACCGGACTTGTCGAGAAACCCCGTCCAGAAGACGCACCTTCTCACCTGTTTATTGTTGGCCGTTACTTGCTCTCTCCAAAGATTATGGAGCTTCTGGCAACTCAGGGTCCTGGTGCAGGTAACGAGATTCAGTTGACAGACGCAATGGAGCGCCTGCTTGCTGAGGAAGAAATGTACGCGCTGGTAATTGATCCAGAAGAGGGTTGCGATACCGGTACTCCTGCAGCTTGGGCAGCAACTAATGCTCGTATGGCACTCTCTGACCAGGATTCTGCAGCGGCGTTTAAAGAGGCGCTCGGCAGCTATGCCAACCGCATTGGATAAAAGACCTGACATACTCCGTTTTGGCAGCGATGGCTGGCAAGCTCGCTATGACAAAGGCTTTACCAGGGATAATGTAGTTAGACTCGCAGAGGCCCTCGGTACTGTCTGGTCACAAGAGCTGCCTGGCGGTATTGTGTTTGTTGGGTTTGACACGCGCTTTGAGGCAGATTCGTCTGCTCTTGAAGCTGCCGCAACACTAGCCTCCTTTGGTCTAGACGTGCGTGTTTCCGAGACGTTTTGTCCCACACCATCTATTTGCTGGGCCTGCGCGCATCACGATAATGTAGCTGGTGGCCTTATCATTTCTGCAACTGAACTTTCCTGCGAATATTGCGGCATGATTATTCGCGCTGCTAATGGTGGTCCAGTTTCGCGTGACTTTCTTCAGCGCGTGGAATCGACAACGCCGCTTGAGCCAACAGATCAGCGTGGAACTTTTACCACTACAGATATCGTGACACCTTATAAAAGTGCGCTGCTTGATCAGATTAATGTGTCTGTTATTAAGGAGTTGCGCCCTAGCGTGGTGGTTGATCCCATGTACGGCGCGGCAACAGACCTGCTTGCCGACGTGCTTTCGTCTGCTGGATGCGTTGTGCATCAAATGCATCAAGGTCCTGTTAGGGATTTTGGTGGTATCCACCCACAGCCAGCAGATCCATGGGCCGACGAGTGCTCTTCAATGGTGGTAACCCGCCATGCGCAGTTGGGACTTTTGATTGATTGCGACGGAGACCGCGCTGCTGCTGTAGATGAAAGCGGTCGTCTCCTTAGTCCACACGAGCTTATCCCGCTCATTACACGTCATCTTGTACAAAATCGTAAGCAAACCGGTCGTGTTGTTTCTACGTTGACCTGTTCTGCAACGGTTTCTAGGCAAGCCGCTCATCTTGGATTGGAATCTGCGAGCGTACCCGTTGGATTTGCTCGACTTTATTCGGAGATTGAGCAGGGAGACGTTCTTCTCGCTGCAGAGGAGTACGGCGGCATCTGTATTCCGAGTCACCTCTTGGAGCGAGACGGCCTGCTTGTGGCTCTGCTTGTTGTCGAGATGCTTGCGTACACCCATAAATCGCTTGCACAGCTTGTTGCTGAGGATGAGGCTGAGCTGGGTCGCATGTGTTATAGCAGGCGAGGAGTGCGTCTTGACGCTGCGGCTACTCAAGCGTTCAGGAACATCCTTCCAGGTCTTAACCCAGAAAATGTTGCAGGTCAAGTACCTGTTTTGGTAAGTCACGCAGATGGTCTTAAGCTTCAGTTCAAAGACGATTCATGGGTGCTTATTCGTCCTTCTCGTATGGATGCTCTGGTACGCGTATATTCTGAGGCTGCTAACGAGACGCTTCGTGATCAGCTCCTCGACGCAGCCTGCCAGATTGTAAAAGACGAAATTTAAGTCTTATTAAACATTAAATTACGTAGATCATTCCAGCGTGATCTTGTTTTCTTACAGCATGAAGCTAGCATACAGTTCTATCAATTGACGAGAAATTCGATCAAACGAGAAATTCGATTAATTTTGAAATACCATTCAGGAATGGTATTTCTGAAGCAATGTTTTGGAATAATATTTTAGAAACAGTATGTACGCACGTATTAAAACGTTTAAATAAGACAACACTATATAGATGAAAAATAAAGAATTAATTCAAGGCAACATAAGTAATTTGATATTAAATATCCGTTGTAATTCACTAAAGACTATAAATCGTGTAGAAATTGTGGAGGAATTAAGAAGATAGAAAATCACCTTCACAAACGAGCCGTAAGTGCGTATAGTTATTCCCCGCGCCGCGCACCACGCAATGGGAAATCGCAGCGCAGCGAACCTTGAAAACCGGATACTGCGATCGAAAGATCAGCAAAGACAGACAAGCGAAATTCGAATTTGAACAGTTTGTTCAAAAGTCAATTCATAATTTCAGCGAATCCGAGATCAGCGGGATTTTAGAGACGTGGATTCAACTCAACTTTAAATTGTACTGACTTTTAGTCAGTTAATTTTTTGAATGGAGAGTTCGATCCTGGCTCAGGATGAACGCTGGCGGCGCGCCTAACACATGCAAGTCGAACGATTAAAGCACCTTCGGGTGTGTATAAAGTGGCGAACGGCTGAGTAACACGTGGGCAACCTGCCCCTTTCATTGGGATAGCCACGGGAAACCGTGGATAATACCGAATACTTCGAGACTTCCGCATGGAAGACTCGAGAAAGCTCCGGCGGAGAGGGATGGGCCCGCGGCCTGTTAGCTTGTTGGTGGGGTAACGGCCTACCAAGGCAATGATGGGTAGCTGGGTTGAGAGACCGACCAGCCAGATTGGGACTGAGACACGGCCCAGACTCCTACGGGAGGCAGCAGTGGGGAATCTTGCACAATGGGCGAAAGCCTGATGCAGCGACGCCGCGTGCGGGATGAAGGCCTTCGGGTTGTAAACCGCTTTCAGCAGGGACGAGGCGAAAGTGACGGTACCTGCAGAAGAAGCCCCGGCTAACTACGTGCCAGCAGCCGCGGTAATACGTAGGGGGCAAGCGTTATCCGGATTCATTGGGCGTAAAGCGCTCGTAGGCGGTCTGTTAGGTCGGGAGTTAAATCCGGGGGCTCAACCCCCGCTCGCTCTCGATACCGGCAGACTTGAGTTTGGTAGGGGAAGGTGGAATTCCTAGTGTAGCGGTGGAATGCGCAGATATTAGGAAGAACACCAGTGGCGAAGGCGGCCTTCTGGGCCATAACTGACGCTGAGGAGCGAAAGCTAGGGGAGCAAACAGGATTAGATACCCTGGTAGTCCTAGCCGTAAACGATGGACACTAGGTGTGGGGGAGTATTTCTTCCGTGCCGCAGCTAACGCATTAAGTGTCCCGCCTGGGGAGTACGGCCGCAAGGCTAAAACTCAAAGGAATTGACGGGGGCCCGCACAAGCAGCGGAGCATGTGGTTTAATTCGAAGCAACGCGAAGAACCTTACCAGGGCTTGACATTTAGGTGAAGCGGCGGAAACGTCGTGGCCGAAAGGAGCCTAAACAGGTGGTGCATGGCTGTCGT